>JAYTZB010001344.1:0-4763 GCA_043742085.1 Polyangiaceae bacterium | reverse complement strand
GGCCGTCATGGCCGTCTTGCAGGAAAGGGCAGTACCACTACGCCTCTTGCGTCCGGTCACCCCTTCCTCCGCGCCGCAAATGCCTCTTCGGCCGCCTCTTCCTCGGCGCCCTCGCGTGCCTTGCGAACGCCCGCATCGAAGCGCGCCTCGTCTTTCGCCACGACGTCGAGATCGGCCTTCTTCTGCGCGAGGGCTGCGCGTGCCGCTTGCTCCGCATCGTGGGCAGCAGCGCGCCTGCCGTCCGCGCGCTCGACGGCACGACCGAGGCCGTCCATTTCCGCGCTGGCGCCGTGCTCCCAGGCCTGGGCACGCGCAAGATCGGCCACGCGGAGCTCGCCGTTCACGAGACGCTCGGCCTCGTCCGAGCGCACGCCTTCGGCGCGGTGGGCCGCCTCACGAAGTTCTTCCTCGGCGCGACGTCTTGCGTCGTCGGCGGCTTCGCGTGCACGCACGGCATCGCCGAGCTGGACCGTGGCAGCATCGACGTGGCGATCGCGGTGCTCGCGCAGGGGCTCGAGCGGGTACTTCGGATTCCGCGGCATTCGTCAGGTGTCCGTAGGCGTTGGTAGGCGTTCAGTCTAACCGATTCCAACGCCGACCCGTACGCCGCGCATTCCCCTGGCACGCCAACACCCATTCGTGGGTACGTCACCGTTGCCAGGGGCTGAAGCTCGCTTATCGTAGGAGACGATGAGGGTTGCGTTCTCCGACCCCCAGGGCGCCAAGCGGTGGCGCATGGCGCCCTATGCAGGCCCCATTGCTCTCTTCTTGTTCGCGTGCTTCGGACCACTGAGCGGGGTCACCGCAGTCCTGACCGCGGTGCTCTCGGTCGCCTTGTTCCACGGTGTCGGGCTCATCCCGTTGCGGCAGCGGCGGCTCAAGACGGCTGAGCTCGTGACCGGCCCGGGGTTCGTCGAGGTCCGCAACGCGGGTACCCGTTCGCAGCGCATCGACGCCCGCTCCATCGTGGGCGGGACGACCGCGCGGACTTCGACCGGCGTCCTCTTCACGCTGGCGCATGCCAAGCGGGATCAGCCCATCACGATCGAGGTTGAATCGGACGCTGACGCGGAACGCGTTCGTCAGTCGCTCGGCATCGGGCACGGCGGCTTCGGGTCGGTCGGATGGCGGACGGTGCCGTCCTCTGCCGCGAAGACCGGGTTCTGGGGGAAGGTCATCACGCTGGTGATCGGCGCGATCATCTGCGGCCTCGGATTCCTCGTGAGCCACGAGGCCGCCGGCATCGTCGGACTCATGCTCGGACAGTTCGCGTTCTTGAGCATCATCCTGAGCCTTGTCGGCTACTTCGGACGTGCGGCGGCGCCGAGTGTCGTGATGGCCGCAGAAGGACTGCGCATCCAGACGAAGCAAGGGTGGTTCACCGTGCCGTACGATCACGTGCTCGGTATCGAGCCGGTGCGCGGCGCCCTGCGCTTCCGCGTTCCACCGCCGTACAACACGGTCGATGTCGAGATGTCGGGCATGATCGTGGGGTCCGGGCTGCGGCCCGACGACCGGGACGGGCTGATCAAGCAGATCATGTCGGCGTCGGCGCGCGCCAGGGGGCTCGGCACCTCCAAGAATGACGTGACGGGACGTGTCGACGCGCTGCGACGCAACGGAGAGAGCCCGCGTGACTGGCTCGCGCGCCTCGATATGGCAGGCCGCATGCTCGAGGCGTCGACCGCGGGCTATCGCGGCCACACGCTCGATACCGAGGACTTGTGGGCCATTCTCGAGGACCCGGAAGCCGAAGGTGACCTGCGGGCAGCAGCCGCGCGCGTCCTCAGGCATTCGCCGAAGCCCGAGACGCGGCAGCGTATCGATGCGGCGGTCGCGGCGGTCCGGGACGACACGACGAATCGGCGGCTCCGGATCGCGATCCGCGACGACGTCGACAACGCAAGCCAGGAGCTCGCGCTCCTCGACGCACAGGAGGTCCAGCCGATGCGCCCGCCTCGAGCGATGCAGTATCGCTAGCGCGCGCCGCCGCCGCTAGCGTTTTACTCGGTCGCCCATTCCTGGAGGGAGCGCACGCGGACGCCACCGTCGCCACGCGCCACCTCGATCGCGTCACACGCGGCCAGTGCTGCCGCGATCGTCGTGAAATACGGGATGTTGGCCAGCAAAGTCTGGCGCCGTAGGGAGTAGCTGTCGCGGACCTCTCGGGCGCCCAAGGTGGTGTTGACGACCATCGCGATGGAGCCGCTGCGGATGGCCTCGACCACGTGCGGCGCGCCTTCGGCGACCTTGTTGATCACCTCCGCAGGGATGCGTGCCCGCTGCAAGGCCGCTGCCGTTCCGCGCGTGGCAATGATCTCGTAGCCCGCCGCACGCATGCGCCGCGCGATGATGCACGCGACCGGCTTGTCGTCGTCCTTCACACTGATGAACACCCGCGGACGGCTCCCTGCCTTGCCGCCGTCCGGCAGCTTCACGTCCAGGCCCGCCGCGATCATGCTCTTGTAGAACGCGCGCGCGAACGTGTCGGCGATGCCCATGACCTCGCCGGTCGAGCGCATCTCCGGGCCAAGGATGGTGTCCACGCCCGGGAACTTCGCGAACGGAAACACGCTCTGCTTCACCGCCACGTGACGGGGCACCTCGATGTCCGACGCGCCCAGCTCGTCGAGCGTCTTGCCCGCCATCACCTTCGCGGCGATCTTCGCGAGCGGACGCCCCGTCGCCTTCGAGACGAACGGCACCGTCCGGCTGGCGCGCGGGTTCACCTCGAGGATGTAGACGGTCGTGCCCTTCACCGCGAACTGCACGTTCATCAGCCCGACCACGCCCAGCTCGAGCGCCAGCATGCGCGTCTGCTCCTCGATCGAGCCCACGATCTCCGGGCTCAGCGAGTGCGGCGGCAGCACGCTCGACGAGTCACCGGAGTGAACGCCGGCCTCCTCGATGTGCTGCATGACGCCGCCGATGATGGCGCGCTTGCCATCGGCCACGCAGTCCACGTCGACCTCGATCGCGTCCTTCAAGAACTCGTCGATCAGGATCGTCTGCGTCCCCGCGTCACGTGCCGCTTCGACCGCGAGCGCCACGTACGCCTCGAGCTCGGCGCGCGTGTACGCGATCGTCATCGCGCGTCCGCCCAGCACGTAGCTCGGCCGCACCAGCACCGGATAGCCGATCTGCTCGGCGATCACGTATGCGCCGTCGATGCCCGTCGCGATACCGCTGCGCGGGCGCTTCAGCGACAGCTTCGTGAGGAGGTCGTCGAACCGCCCGCGATCCTCGGCGCGGTCGATGGCATCCGCGGTCGTGCCCAGGAGCTTCACGCCGGCCTTCTCGAGCGGCACGGCGAGCTTGAGCGGCGTCTGTCCGCCGAACTGCACGATCACGCCCACCGGCTGCTCCTCGTCGCAGATGGCGAGCACGTCCTCGAGCGTGAGCGGCTCGAAATATAGGCGATCCGAGGTGTCGTAGTCGGTCGACACCGTCTCCGGGTTGCAGTTGACCATGACGGTCTCGAAGCCGAGCTCACGCAGCGCCTGCACCGCGTGGACGCAGCAGTAGTCGAACTCGATGCCCTGGCCGATGCGGTTGGGACCGCCGCCGAGGATCACCACCTTCTTCTTCGACGCGTCGGGCTTCGCCTCGCTCTCGGTCTCGTACGTCGAGTAGAGGTAGGGCGTGTGCGCCACGAACTCGGCTGCGCACGTGTCTACCCGCGCGTAGACCGGAACGACCTTCTCCTTCTTGCGGAGCGCTCGGACGTCCTCGGCGCAGGAGCCGGTGAGCTTCCCGATCTGGGCATCCGAGAATCCGAGGCGCTTCCACGCGCGCAGCGCGGCCGGCCCGATGTCGCCGCGCGCCATGCGCTCTTCGGCCTTCACGATGCGCGTGATCTGGGCGAGGAACCACGGGTCGATCTTCGTGAGATCATGGATGTCTTCGTTGGAGATTCCCGCGCGCATGGCATCGGCCACGTAGAAGAGGCGGTCGGCGACGGGGATCGGGATGACCGAGCGCAGCGCCTTGACGAGATCTTCCGGACGGGGCGGCGGGAGGCTCTTCGGCGGCTCGACTTCCGCGGCTTCCATGCCGAGATCGCGCTTCTTTTTCGGCTCTGCGAGCACGCGATAGTCGACGCGCGAGACCAGCGAGACGAGGCCGTCACGTGACGTCTCCAGCGAGCGAGCCGCCTTCTGGAGCGCCTCGCAGAAGGTGCGGCCGATGCTCATCGCCTCGCCCACGCTCTTCATCTGCGTGCCGAGCGTGTTGTCGGCGCCGGGGAACTTCTCAAACGCGAAGCGCGGCCACTTCACCACCACGTAGTCGATGACCGGCTCGAAGGCCGCGCTCGTGCCGGTGATGTCGTTCTTCAGCTCGTCGAGGGTGTAACCGACCGCAAGCTTGGCGGCGATCTTCGCGATCGGGTAGCCGGTCGCCTTCGACGCCAGCGCGCTCGAGCGCGATACGCGCGGGTTCATCTCGATCACGTGAACGGTGCCGTCGTGCGGGCTCACGGCGAACTGCACGTTCGAGCCGCCGGTCTCGACGCCGATCTCGGTCATGACCGCCTTCGCGGCATCGCGGAGGCGCTGGTATTCCTTGTCGGTCAGCGTCATGGCCGGCGCCACGGTGATCGAGTCGCCGGTGTGCACGCCCATGGGGTCAATGTTCTCGATCGAGCACACCACGATGAAGTTGTCGGCCTTGTCGCGGATGACCTCGAGCTCGAACTCCTTCCAGCCGAGGACGCTCTCCTCGATCAAGACCTCGGTCGTGGGGGACTGGAGGAGCGCCCACGC
>JAYTZB010001343.1:0-1540 GCA_043742085.1 Polyangiaceae bacterium | reverse complement strand
CTCGACGTCGCGCGCGATCTGCTGGCGTTCGCCGGCATCAAGCCGCGCAGCAAGCCGGCGCCGCCGAACAAGCCGCTCAACGGTGGCAGTGGCGCGTCGTCGTCGGCCATCAAGATTCCGGCGAAGGGAGTCTCCTGATGTTCCGCGGACGCGTACGGCACGCTCACTTCGTCGGGATCGGCGGCATCGGCATGAGCGGGCTCGCCGAGATCCTGCGCACCATGGAGTTCGACGTCTCCGGCTCCGATCTCAAGCCCAACGACATCACGCGCCGTCTCGAGACGATGGGCGTGCGCGTCGACGTCGGTCACCTCGCGAAGAACGTCGAGGGCGCCGACGTCGTCGTCTATTCGAGCGCCATCGACGACGCCAACCCGGAGATCCAGCGCGCTCGTGCGCTCGAGATCCCCATCATCCCGCGCGCCGAGATGCTCGCCGAGCTGATGCGCGTAAAGTACTGCGTGCTCATGGCCGGCTCGCACGGCAAGACGACGACCACGTCGCTCGTCGCCACCGTGCTCCGCGCGGCGGGCCTCGATCCCACGGTGGTGGTCGGCGGCAAGGTCAACGCGCTGGGCTCCAACGCGCGCCTCGGGGAAGGGGACCTCTTCGTCGCCGAGGCCGACGAGAGCGACGGCTCGTTCCTCAAGCTGACGCCCACCATCGGCGTCATCACCAACATCGACGCCGAGCACCTCGATCACTACGGCACGCACGAGAAGGTGAAGGAAGCTTTCGTGCAGTTCGCCAACAAGATCCCGTTCTACGGCCTCGCGGTGCTCTGCCTCGATCACCCGCACGTGCAGGCGATCATCCCGCAGATCCAGCGCCGTCACGTCACCTACGGCGTCTCGAAGCAGGCCGACTATCGCGCCAAGAACGTGCGCTTCTCCGGGCTCTCCACCCACTTCGAGGTCTGGCGCCGCGGCGAGTCACTCGGCGACTTCACCGTGAAGATGCCCGGCCACCACAACGTGCTGAACGCGCTCTCGGTGGTCGCCGTTGCCGACGAGCTCGAGGTGCCGTTCGACGTGGTGCGCGAGGCCATCAAGAGCTTCCACGGCGTACAGCGTCGCTTCACGGTGCTCGGCCAGCCTGCCATCACCCGTGAAGGCAAGACCGGCGACGTCATGATCGTCGACGACTACGGCCATCACCCGGCGGAGGTCGAAGCGACGCTCGACGCCGCGCAGAACGGCTTCGACCGTCGCGTGGTGGTGGCCTTCCAGCCGCATCGCTACACGCGCACGGAGTCGCTCTTCGACGACTTCACGCGCGCCTTCAACAAGGCCGACGTGCTCATCGTCACCGACGTCTACGCCGCCGGCGAGAAGCCCATCCCCGGCGCGACGGGTGAGGCGCTCGTCGAGGCCATCCGCGCCCACGGCCATCACAACGTGCGTCACATCGCGGACAAGAAGCAGATCGCCGCCGCCCTCATCGAGCTCGCTCGCCCCGGCGATCTGGTGATCGCGCTCGGCGCCGGTGACATCAACGCCAGCGCGCGCGAGCTCCTCGCGGCGCTCGAAAAGGAGAAGAC
>JAYTZB010001342.1:0-2686 GCA_043742085.1 Polyangiaceae bacterium | reverse complement strand
ATCGGTCGCGCGGATGTATCGAGAGACGTCGATGTCATGCCCCGCGAGATCGGGCTCCGTGTCGAACAGCTCGAGAAAGTCCTTGCGACGGATGACCGGCAACGTTGGCGTCTCGCGATCACGCGGAACCGTCGCGAGCGTCGCAGGTCCGACGTCCGTGAGCTGCCGAAGGCGCTCGCGCGCAGCGCGCAACGCGTCCGCCTCGTACGGCAGGCATGCATCGTCGTCGTCGGTGTCGAGCTCGATCCAGACCGCACGCGAGGTCTCGTACTCCCCAGCGCGGTTGAGCCGGCCGAACCGCTGCACCAGCGAAGGCCAAGGCGCGAGCTCGGTGAATAGGTAACCGTTCAGGCCTCCGGAATTCCGGATCATCTCGATCACTTGTGAGTTTGTCGTCGGTGGCGATCGCACCGTGATCGCAGATGTGATCTACGTTGAGCGTTGGACGCGCAGCAGCGAATCGCCGAGCTCGAGGCCACGGTCGCCGCCAAGGACGCGCAACTCGCGGCCAAGGACGCGCGGATCGGCGAGCTCGAAGCACAAGTGGCCGCGCTGATGGCCCAGGTGGCAGCACTGGCGAAGCAGGTCGCCGAGCTGACCGAGAAGCTTGGGCAGAATTCGCGAAACTCGCACCTGCCACCGTCGAGCGACCCGCCGGGCACCGGTAAGCCGGGTGGTGCGACGCGGCCCAAGAGCAAGCGTCCGCGCGGCGGCCAGCGCGGCCATCGAGGGAGCCGCCGCACCTTGCTGCCTCCGGCGCAGGTGGACGAGCTCGTCGACCTCTACCCGGCCGAGTGTGAAAGCTGCTGGAAGGCGCTGCCGGAGATCCCCGACGAGCACGCGAAGCGGTACCAGGTGACGGAGGTCCCTCCGATCTTGCCGCACACGAAGGAGATCCGGCGACACGCCGTGACCTGTTCGTGCTGCGGCCACCGGACTCGCGCTGCCTACGACGAGCAGGAGATCCCGTCATCGCCGTTTGGCCCTCGGCTGATGAGCATCGTCGCGCTGCTGACCGGCGTCTATCACGTGAGCCGCCGCAAGACGTGCTCGCTGCTATCGGACCTCCTCGGCGTTCCGATCTCGCTTGGTGCGGTGAGCGCCGTCGAGGCGCGTGTTGCCGACGCGGTCAAACCTGCCGTCGATGAAGCGTGGACGCGGGTCGAGGGTTCCGCCGTGAAGCACACCGACGGCACCAGCTGGCTCAAGGCCGGCTCCTTGCTGGCGCTGTGGACGATCGCGTCCACCGCGGCGACCGTATTCAAGATCGTATCCAACGGCTCGCGCGCGACCCTCGCGCCGCTCTACGGCGCGCTGCGCGGCATCCTCGTCAGTGATCGCGCCAAGACTCTCACCTTCTGGGCGATGGAGCGCCGGCAGATCTGTTGGGCGCATCTGTTGCGCAAGTTCGTGTCGTTTACCGAGCGCGCCGGCCCGAGTGCGACCATCGGCCGCGAGCTGCTCGACTACACCGGCCTGTTGTTCGAGTACTGGCACGCCTACAAGGCCGGCACGCTCGACCGCGCGACGTTCCGTGCGTGGATGGCCCCCCTGCGTGCGCAAGTCGAGGCGGTGCTCGCGCGCGCGGTCGCGGCGAACGTCGACCGACTGTCGGGCTCGTGCGCCGACATCCTCTATCACAAGCTCGCCTTGTGGACCTTCGTCGAGCACGACGGGGTCGAGCCGACGAACAACCACGCCGAACGAGAGCTGCGCGCCTTCGTGATGTGGCGCAAGCGCTGCTTCGGAGCGCAGAGCGATCGCGGCAACGTGTTCGCCGAGCGGCTGATGACCGTCGCGCACACCGCTCGCAAGCAACGCCAACATGTCCTGTCGTTCCTCACCGCCTGCTGCGAGGCGCACCTCGACGGCACGCGCGCTCCCTCGCTGTTCGCCGCAGCGTGATCACCGGCCCGTGTCACGCGGTGGCCGGCGCGCTCGTCAACGGGAAGTAGCGCGTGTGCGGACGCTGCCCAGTCGCGCGCACCCGGCCGGCACGCTTGAGCCGCGCCACCGCCACCTGCAGCGCACGCGGTGATGTCCCAACCTGCAGCGCCAACGTCGTCATCGTCTCCCCGGGTTGCCGGCACAGCGCTGCGTAGAACCGCTCTCCCAGTCCTGCGAGCTCCTCCGTCCCCCGCCGCGGCGCTATGCGCCGGCTCGTCGCCTCGGGTCGCAATGTACGCGCGCCGACTCCAAGCTCCGAACGCGCCGCCGTCGAGAACGCACGCGTCACCGCTGCCGCCGCCGTTGTGCGCATTCCCTCGATGTGGGTCCGCACGAGCTCCTCGATCTGTTCGCTCAATTTGTTGTTCGTCGTCATGCGATCTTCGTCGCACGGCCAGATCAACCCCTCAACGCCACCCCTGAACGGTTACCTCTTCTTCAATGACCCGCCGCCGACGTACACCGCCGACTTCGCCGAGCGCTTGTGGCAGTTGCTAACACAGAACCACCTCGGCACCGTGATCGCGGACCAGCAACAATTGCAGCGCGAGAGAGAGGCCGAGGAGAATCGCGCCAAGCGGCGCGACGAGGCAGCGCAGAACAACGACGGTCGCAGCTTCCGCCGTGTGCAGTATTCAATGTTCGACGAGCCGCGAGAACACTCGGAGCTTCTGCAGCTCGATGACGTGGCGTTTGACGTGATCGCACGAGCCTTCCCGCACCCGGGCGGAAATACTCC
>JAYTZB010001341.1:0-7924 GCA_043742085.1 Polyangiaceae bacterium | reverse complement strand
GTGCTGACCCCGTCGCACGCGTACATCTTCGCGGGCGCCGGGATCGTGGCCGCGTCCGACGCCGATGCCGAGTACGCCGAGACGTCCGGCAAGATGGGGCCGTTGCTCCGCGCGCTCGGCGTGAAATTCTGAAGCTCTGAACGGCGTTCAGCCGGACGGCGGCGGGCTACTCGGCGGCGTGCTGCCGCTGCGCTCCGCCAGGCGCTCGCCGACGGAGAACGCCATCTGCAGCGCCTGCCGGTAATTCAGGCGCGGATCGCAGAGCGTCTCGTAGCTGCGCGAGAGATCTTCCTCGGTGAGCCCGGCGCCGACGCACTCGGTGACGTCGTCACCCGTGAGCTCGAAGTGCACACCGCCGAAGTACGTGCCGAGCTTCTCGTGGATGGCCATCGACGCCTCGACCTCGCCGAGGATGTCGTCGAAGTTGCGCGTCTTGATGCCCGCCTGAGTGAGCGTCGCGTTGCCGTGCATCGGGTCGGAGACCCAGAGCACCCTCCGGCGCGCGCGCTCGACGGTGCGGATGATCTCGGGCAGCTTGTCGTGCACGTGCTTGATGCCCATGCGGGGCACGAGGACCAGCTTGCCGCGCTCGTTGCGCGGGTTGAGCAGCTTGCAGAGGTCCACGCACTCCGCGGGATCCGTCTTGGGGCCGATCTTGACCGCGATGGGGTTGGCGATGCCCCGGAAGAACTCGATGTGCGCGCCGTCGAGTGAGCGCGTGCGCTCGCCGACCCACGGCATGTGCGTCGTCAGATCGTAGAACTCGTGGCGGCGCGGTACGCGACGCGTCTGCGCGGCCTCGTAGGTGAGGTTCAGGCCTTCGTGGCTGGCGAAGAACGAGACCTTCATCAGGTCCTCGGCCGCGCGATCACCGAACGCGCGCACGAGATCGAGACCGTCGGAGATCTCGCGGCAGATGCGCCGGTAGTTCTTGGACAGCTCCGGCGGCAAGTCTGCGCGCTCGAGGTGCGAGAGATCGAAGTACTCCGGGCGACGGAGGTCGGCGAAGCCTCCCGCGAGCAGCGACCGGATGAAGTTCAACGTGACCGCCGAGTGCATGTAGCCCATCAGCAGATGCTGCGGATCGGGGGTGCGCGCCTCGGGCGTGAAGCCGGCGCGGTTCACGAGATCGCCGAAGTAGCTCGGGAGCTCGACACCGTCTCGGACCTCGGTGGCGCTCGATCGAGGCTTCGCATACTGACCTGCGAAGCGTCCGATACGGATGACGGGGCGCCGCGCGCTGCGAATGAGCACGATCGACATCTGGATCAGGATCTTGAGCTTTGCCGCGATGCGATCCGACTCGCACTCGTCGAACATCTCTGCGCAGTCGCCGCCCTGGAGCACGAGGCGGCGTCCGTCCTGGGCCTCGGCGAGCAGGCTCTTCAGCTCCTCGACCTCCCACGACGTGACCAGCGGCGGCAGTCGGCGCAGCTTCTTGACCACCGCGTCGAGCTTGGCGGGATCCTCGTACGTGATCCCCTGCGCCAGCTTCTTGTTCGTCCACGTCTCCGGGCTCCACGGGATCGCGAGACGCTTGCTGGTCGGCTGCTCGGTGGCCTGGAACGGCATGCCGGCAGCGGCGTAGAGGTTGCGCTGGTGCTTCTCTTCTGTGGCGTCGAGCAGGAGGAACTTCACGATGGTCGTGCCGAACTGGAGCCGGTCGCCGTCGTGCACGAGCATGGGCCGGGCCACGGGCTGCCCGTTGAGCAACGTGACGTTGAAGCTGCCGGCGTCCTCGACGGTGAACGTTCCGTGGAGCGTGCGGCGAATGAACGCGTGAGTGCGCGAGACGGCGGGCTCGTCGACCTGTAGCTGCGCTTCGCCCCTGCGCCCGACCTCGATGTCGTCGCCGTCGAGCAAGAACGGAGGACGCACCGGGCCGTTGACGAACACGAAGTACGCGCGACGCTCCGCGAGCGCCTGCTCGCGCCCGGAGGAGATCGCGCTCTCGTCCTCCTCCTCGGCGACGAGCGGCGGGACGGGAATCGTGGCGCGGGGGTCCATGATCGGATGATACCGACTCGCGGACCGATGTTGAGGTCGGCGAAGCATCTTCACTCGTATAATGAGCGCGCGATGGCCACCCTCGGCGCGTATCGATTGATCGCTGAGCTCGGCCACGGCGGCATGGCCGACGTGTACCTCGCGGCCGTGCAGGGGCCGGCAGGCTCGGGTTTCACGAAGCTCGCGGTCATCAAGAAATTGCGGGAAAACCTCGCCGAAGATCCCGAGTTCGTCGCCATGTTGATGGACGAGGCTCGGATTACGGCGCGGCTTGCGCACCCGAACGTCGTTCAGCTCTTCGAGATCGGAGAGGAGGACGGGCAGCTGTTCCTCGCCATCGAGTTCCTCGACGGACAGCCGTTCCACCGCGTCGAGCGGCGCTTCAGCCGCCCTCCGCTCGAGCTGTCGCCCGAGGTGTACTACACGGTGCTCATCGACGTCCTCGCCGGGCTCCACCACGCCCACGAGCTCACCGATTACGACGGCTCGTCGCTCGACGTCGTGCACCGCGATGTCACGCCCCACAACGTCTTCGTGACGTACGACGGGGTCGTGAAGGTCGTCGACTTCGGAATTGCGAAGGCGATGGGCCGGCGCACCGAGACGCAGCAGGGGATCGTGAAGGGCAAGATCCGTTACATGGCGCCGGAGCAGGCCACCGGCGGCGACGTCGACCGGCGCGCCGACCTCTTCGCCGTGGGCGTGATGCTCTGGAACGCGGCGACGGGCAGCAAGCTCTGGGCGGATCTCGACGACGCCGGGGTCGTACGCGGCCTCGTGACGGGAGACTTCCCCGCGTCGCCGCGCTCGCTCTTTCCCGACGTGCCGGAGGCCATCGACGCGATCTGCCGCCGTGCGCTCGCCGTTCGATCCGAGGATCGCTACGTGACGGCGGCGGAGATGCGCGGTGCCCTCGAGCGCTTCCTGGGGAATCGCATCGGCGACCTGCGGAAGACGCTCGAGACGACGATGAAGACGGCGTTTGCGCGCGAGCGCGTCAAGACGCGCGAGGTCCTCGAGACGGCACACCTCACCAGCGTGGCATCCGTCGACGCGTTCACGGCCAGCGCGGCAGAGGCGGAGCAGCGAGCGCGGGAGATCCCGTCGTTCCACGACTCCGAGCCGCCGCAGGCTCGCGAGCACACCGTGCTGATGGCGGACGCGCCTCGACGACCCGTCGCGCCTCCTCCGCCGGACGCAGCTCCTCGACCCGCTGCAGCGCCTCGAGCCGGCGCAGCTCCGCTACCCATCGCGCCCCCCGCAACGCCGGCACCGCGCACAGTCGCGCGGCCGCCGTCCGAGGCACGTCGATGGTTCGTGGCTGTGGTGATCGGGCTCGCGATCGCGGCGGGCGCGCTCCTCGTGCTCCGGGCCCGGCAGCGCCAGCGCGCGACGGACGGCGGCGGCGCAGCTCGTACCGCGGCGGTGGTCACGTCCGCGCGCGTTCCGCTCGATCCGGGGCTCCGCACGAAGGTCGCGCCGTCGGGCGCCCTCGCGACACCTCTCGATGACGGGGCGCCCGTTGCGTCGACCGGATCGTCCACGCGCGTGCCGCCGACGGCGACGAACGATCGGCACGGCCCGAGGACGACGGCTGTTCCGGCGACGATACCGCAGGGCGCGACGACGTCCTCGAGCAGCGCTGGCACACCGGCAGTGCGGCCACCGGGATCGAACGCGAAGCCCGCCACCAGCGGCAGCCTCGATCGCACGGATCCGTGGGGCCGCTGATCCTCCTCGCGAGACCGCGATCAGCCGCCCGCCAGCCAGTCCCTTCGAACGACGACCTCGATGTCGGAGACGGCGGTCCGGACGGCCACCGCCACCCGGAATCCGTCGACGTCGCGCGTCGCCAGGCGCCAGGCTGCGGGGTCGTCGATGCCGGCGAGGAAGCGGAGCGTCGGCGGCGCTGCTTCGGGAAACTCGACCACGATGTCGAGGAGCGAGGCGGAAAAGCCGGTGCCCACCGCCTTGATGTAGGCCTCCTTGCACGTCCACAAGGCGACGGCGCGCTCCGCCCTCTGCTCCGGCGGCAGCGCAGCCAGCGCCGCGCGCTCGGGCGAAGAGAACACCGTCTCGGCGACCTCGAGGATCTCGCCGCCGCGCGCGAGGGGCTCGAGGTCGACGCCGATCTGCGGGTCGAGCGAGACGGCGCACGCGACCAGCTCGGGATGGTTGGTGGCGTTGAAATGCACGGCTTCCTGCGGCTCCAGGCTCGGGCGTCCGAACGCCCCGACGCGGTAGCAGAACGTCGACGGATCGCGCTCGATGTATTCTGCAAGCGTTGCCCGCACCAGGGCGCGGCTCACCGCGGCCTCCCTTCGGTGGCGCTCGAAGCGATGCCTCGCGACGTGAAGGCGCTCTTCGTCGGAGAGGAGCGTCGACCATTGCGCCACGTCGGCGTCCGACTCGCGCGGCGGCGCGACGAGCCAGATGTGCACCTCGCCGCGGGAGAGCGGCCGGCGACCGGCGCTTCCGACGACGTGCGGCATCCCGAAAACGTAGCAGAGCGACGCCCTCACGGAGACGTCGGCACCACGAACCGGTAGCCTCGTGAGGAGGACAATCATGCTGCGCGTCGACGGAGGAAGGCTGGTTCGACGTTCCGCGCCGATCTCGCATCGCGACGCCCGCAACGCCTGGACGCAGCGCGAAGGCGTCGTGCTCGAGCTCCAGTGCGGAGCCCTCCGAGGCGCCGGCGAGGCGTCGCCACTGCCTGGCTTCTCCGCCGACGATCTCGCGACGTGCGTGTCGGAGCTCGAAGGCTGCTGGGAGCGACTGGCCGCGGTCGACGTCGATGCCGACGCCGACATCGCGGACATCTTGAGGGACGGTGCCGCGCGCGCCGGTGCGCGCTCTCCTGCGGCGGTCTTCGCGGTCGAGACGGCATTGCTCGACGTCGTGTCTCGCGCTCGCCGCGCTCCAGCGTGGGCGGTGCTCCGCGGCGACGACCGCGCGGCGGAGATCCCGCTCTCGGCGCTCATCGATGGCCCCACCCCTGCCGCGCTTGCCGAAGCCGCCCAGCGCGCTCACGGCCGTGGGATCCGCGTCGTGAAGGTGAAGATCGGAGGGCCGCAGGGCATTGCACACGACGTCGAGCGCCTGAAGGCGGTGCGCGAACGGCTCGGTGATGCCGTCGCTCTCAGGCTCGACGCGAACGGGATGCTGAAGCGCGACGGCCTCGAAGAGACGCTGCACGCGCTCGCGGCGCTTGCTCCGGAGCTGCTCGAGGAGCCCACCGCGCCCGAGCACATGTTCGCCGTTGCTCCGAGCCCGGTCCCGCTCGCGATGGATGAATCGCTGCTCCTCGAGGGTTGGGACGCGCGCATTCGCAAGGCGGCAGCGCTGCACACCCACGTCGCCGTGGTCCTGAAGCCCATGGTCCTCGGAGGGTTCCTGCGATCCCTCGCCATCGCCGAGGCCGCGGCCGCCGCCGGGCTGGGGGTCCTCGTCACGCACGTCTTCGACGGCTCCATCGGCAGCACCGCTGCCGCATGTCTCGCGCTCGCCGTGCGCGGCCGGGTCTTCCCGTGCGGGCTGGACGCTCACGGCCGCTTCGACGAGCTACCGACCGGGCTGACCGCGTCGCATGTGATGCCCTACGCGGCTTATGGGCTCGGCGTCGTCACCTCCTGACGTACCATCTCCGATGACGACATGAGTGAAGCCATTCTCCAGACCGAGTGGGCCGCGCTGCTCTTCAAGAGCTTCGCCGACGCCGGCGTCCGTGACGTCGTCATCAGCCCCGGTTCACGATCGACGCCGTTCGTGGTGGCCGCCGTGCGCGAGCCGCGTCTCGTCCGGCACGACGCCATCGACGAACGTGCTGCGAGCTTCTTCGCGCTGGGTCAGGCACGAATCACCGGGCGACCGAGCGTCCTCCTCTGCACGTCGGGGACGGCGCCCGCCCACTACTTGCCGGCGATGATCGAGGCCAACATCACCGGCACGCCGATGATCATCCTCAGCAGCGATCGTCCGCACGAGCTCTACGACTGCAACGCGCCGCAGACCATCGATCAGGTGAAGCTCTTCGGAGAGCACGCGCGACAGTTCTTCGATCTCGTGCCGGAGGCCTCGGTGGACGCTCTGCGGGCGCTGCGCCGCTCGGTCTCGCAGGCGATCCTTGCCTCGCGATGGCCTCGGGCGGGCGCCGTGCACATGAACGCGCGTGCGCGAAAGCCTCTCGAGCCTGCGGTTCCGAAGAACGCTGCCGAGGAGGCCTTCGCTGCGGTCGCGCGAGGGATCGGCAACGAGCCGGTCATCGTGACGGGCGCCCCGCGCTTGGCGCCTGCGCCGGAGGCGGTCGCCGCGGCGGCCGCTCTCGCCGGCGCTGCGCGACGCGGGCTCATCGTCGCCGGTCCCGCGGCCATCACGCAGCGAGCAGCGCGTGATGCGGTGTGGGAGCTCGCTCGTGCGAGCGGCTTTGCCGTCGCTTGCGAGGCCACGAGCCAGCTGCGCTTTGCGCCGAAGCCGGCGGGCGTTCACGTCATCGACGCGTTCGAGCTCCTTCTCCGTTCGAAGACCTTCCGCGACGGCAGCCCGTTCGACTTCGCCTTCCAGATCGGCGCGCCGCCGACCTCGGGTCCGTGGGAGCAAGTCGCGCCGGGGGTCCCGCGCGTCGTGATCGCCGAGCGTGGCTGGCCCGATCCGCACGGTACGGCTCGCGTCATGATGTTCGGCGACGTCGCTCTCTCGGTGACCGCCGTGGCGGCGGCGCTGCGAGCTCGCGAGACCGCCACGGCGCTCGACGCGAAGCAGCAGCAACGCATGCTCGCCATGAACGAGGTCGCGTGGACCGCCACCGAGGCCGAGCTGTCGGCGAGCGATCGCCTGGTGGAGGCGGTGGCCGTACGCGCGCTCGTCGACAAGGCGCCGGAGGGATCGCTGCTCGTGCTGAGCAACAGCCTCTCGGTGCGTCTCGTCGACATCTACCAGCGCGCCGTCGATCGCGATCTCGGGGTCCTCTCGCAGCGAGGCGCGAGCGGTATCGACGGGCTCGTCGCGGGCGCGGCAGGCGCGGCCACGGCGGCGGGACGACCGCTCGCCATCGCCATCGGCGACGTGAGCCTCCTCCACGACCTGACGTCGCTCGGCCTCGCGGCTCGCGTGCGCACGCCGCTCGTGGTGTTCCTCCTCCACAACGGAGGCGGTCGCATCTTCGAGCAGCTCCCCATCGTCGACTTGCCGGGCATCGAGCGCGCGGTGGTCGATCACGCCACGACGCCGCACGACACCGACTTTGCGCCGGCGGCCGCGCTCTACAGGCTACGGCACGAACGTGTCACCACCGAGCTCGAGGTGCGCTCCGCGCTGGATCGCGCCTACGCGCACGCAGGCTGCACGTTGATCGAGGTGCGGGTCGAGCCGAGCGGAGCCATCGCCATCAGCCGCCGCGTGACCGCGGCGGTGGAGGCTGCGATCGCGAAGTCGCAGCGCGAAGAGGCCACGTGAGCGCGGTTGGCGCCGCTGCCGGCGCGCGCGTGCGTGTGGTGGCGCTGCACGGCTTCGCGGGACACGCCGAGAGCTGGAGCGCGGTCCGTTCGGCGCTCGGCGAACGACCCTTCGAGGCGATCACGTTGTTCGGCCACGAGCCGACACGGCCACCGACCGCGACCATCGCCTTCGAGGACGAGGTCGGGCGCGTCGCCGCCGTCATCCGCAGCCTGGGCGCGCCGGTGCGGCTGTGCGGCTACTCGATGGGCGGTCGCATTGCCCTCGGTCTGCTCGCCACCGCGCCGGAGCTCGTCGAGTCGGCTGTCGTCATCGGGGCGCATCCCGGTCTCACGAGCGACGTGGAGCGGCTTCAGCGGATCGCCGGCGACGAGGTCTGGGTGCGCGTCCTCGAGGACGAGGGCATCGAGGCGTTCACCGCGAAGTGGCAGGCGCAGCCGCTCTTCGCGACCCAGGAGCGACT
>JAYTZB010001340.1:0-2656 GCA_043742085.1 Polyangiaceae bacterium | reverse complement strand
AGAGGATGCAGCCCGTGCGCGCCGGTCCTTCGCCGCCGAAGAACGGATCGGGGACGGTCTCGCCGGCCTTGCCGAAGTACACGCCGACGGTTGCCTTGTGGAAGGTGTCGCCGCGGCCCATGTCCTCGGCGATCTCCTTGAGCATGAGATCGGTCTCGACGATGACCTCGCTCGGGACGGCGCCAAGCATGCGCTTGGCCGTCGCGTAGTGTGGCTCGAGCACGCTCTTCCAGTCCATGCCCACCCAGCGAACGTCCTCGAAGGCCTTCGCCGGCGGGACGAGCAGCGTGTTCGCATAGACCAGGCTTCCCCCGCCGACGCCCGCGCCGTGGAGGAAGAACGCGTCCTTCACCAGGGTCATCTGCAGGATGCCGTACATGCCGAGCCACGGCCGCCAGAAGTATTTCCGGAGATTCCAGTTGGTCTTCGGGAAGTCCTCGCGCTTCCAGCGCTTGCCCATCTCGAGGATCGCGACGCGATAGCCCTTCTCGCTCAGGCGCAGCGCCGAGACGCTGCCGCCGAAGCCGGAGCCGACGATCACGAAGTCGTAGTCGAAGTCCGTCACTGCTCGACGAGGTTAGCGCGGGGCGGCCATGAGCAGGGTAGGATGCACCTCGCTCCGATGGCTCGACCGGCGCCGCCCTCGATTCCGCCCGGCACCGTTCTGGCCGGGAAATACGCGCTCGGCGCCAAGCTGGGCTCCGGCGGCATGGGCATGGTCTTCGAGGCCACCGACGAGCACGGCCGAGCTGTCGCGGTGAAGACGCTGCTCGTCGGGCCCGGGGCATCGGCGGCTGCGGCAGAGACGCGCGCGCGCTTCGATCGCGAGATCGAGGCGACCGCGCGGCTCCACCACAAGAACGTCCTCACGCTGCTGGACCACGGCGTCGACGACGCGACCGGTGCGCCGTACCTCGTCATGCCGCGGATGCGCGGCGAGGATCTCGGACAGCTCCTCTCGCGGGTGAAGCAGCTCGAGCCGAGCGTCGCCGTGCCGCTCGTGCTGCAGGCATGTCGCGGCGTTGCGGCCGGGCATGCCGCGGGGATCATCCATCGCGACATCAAGCCGTCGAACCTCTTCCTCGAAGAGGAGGACGGGCTCGTCATCGTCAAGGTCTCGGACTTCGGGCTCGCGAAGGTCCAGGACGCGGGCATCGATTCGCTGACCAAGTCGGGCGCGCTCATGGGAACGCCGCACTACATGTCGCCGGAGCAGGCGCAGGATGCGAAGCGCGTCGATGCGCGCACCGACGTCTACTCGCTGGGCATGGTGCTCTATCACGCGCTCACCGGGAGCCCGGCGTTCACCAGCTCCGGCGCGTTCATGGGCTTCCTCGTGGGGCAGACCGCGGTGGCGCCGCTGCAGCAGAAGGCGCCGTGGGTGACGGCGGAGATCGCGCGCGTCGTGCACGCTGCGGTGCTGCGCTCGGCCGACGCTCGGTGGCCGGATCTCGCGGAGCTCGACCTCGGTCTCGTGATGGCCGCGGGATTCGAGATGGCGAACGCGCCGCTCTACAAGGCTTCTCTCGCGCCGCTCTCGCTCTCCACGCGCGCCGACGTGGCGACGCGTGCCGAGCTGCCGGTGCACTGGCAGGATCTGCTGCGTCGCTGAGCGATCACGCGGCCCGAGCAGCGGCGCGGAACACCTCGGCCGGCGGACACGAGAGGAGCGCGCGGACCTCCGTCACCGGCGTCGACCAGTGCTCCTCCCAGCGAAACGTCGGGAGGAAACCGGTGCGCTCGCCCCGGGCAAACGCCTCGCGAAGCGCGCGTGATTGCTGCGGCCACTGGAACGCCCAGCGCACCGTCCCGAAGAGCGCGATGATCAGCGAGCTCGGCGCGCGCGTCTGCGCGTAGGTGAACGCCTGGAGCAGCACCTCGCCGCGGACGTCCGGCGTGTAGCCCGTGAGAACGTGCCAGAGGTCGTGCGTCTGGCGCATCCGCAGCATCACGTACGCCGCGCGCTCATCGCCGATGTCGGGGAGGTTCTCGAACGCGTCGGGCGTGATGCCGTTGTCGTCGAGGAAGCGCGCGTACTCGCGGCCGAGGGTGCCGTCGGGCAGCGCACGCAGCGCGACGAAATCGACGTGCTTCCGATCGATGCGCGGCTGGTCGCGGAGGAGCGCGCGCCCTCCGGCGTCGGCGTCGATGCGGGTCATCGCGCGCGCGATGGCCGGTACGTTCACGGTCTGCGAGAAGAGCAGCACCTGGTCGAGTCGGCCGGGATCGCGCGCCAGCGTTGCGAGGGAGCGGACGACGGTGCGCACGCGCGTCGACAGCGACGGAACGCGAATCGCGGACGCGGGACGGGTGGCGGCGGGGCTGGCGGCGACAGCGGTGTTCATGACGAGCTCCTTGGTACTGTTGTCACTCTTGACAATAGGACTGGACGACCTGTTGTCAAGGTTGCCAATGAAGTTTAGGCTGGCCTCGTGCCCGCATCCTCCAAACGGCCCTCGAGACGCCCCGCGGTGCCCAAAACGAGGGCGCGCCGTACGCCCGAGGAGGCCCGCACGCTGATCCTCGATGCCGCGGATCGGGTCTTCCGACGGCACCTCCCGGACGCCGTCGGCTTGAAGGAGATCGGCAAGGAGGCCGGCGTGAGCCACGCGCTCGTGACGCACTACTTCAAGACTTACGCGGGCCTCGTCGAGGC
>JAYTZB010001339.1:0-3218 GCA_043742085.1 Polyangiaceae bacterium | reverse complement strand
TCGACTGCATTCTCGTCCGCGACGACCTTGCGACACAGCAGCTCCAGGTCGAGCGCCGTGGGGCTGATCGAGATCACCTCGCCGAATCGGGTCTTCGTGAGATCGATGAGGTCCGCGACGATGCGGGCCATCCGGTTTGCGCCGTTTGCGATCCGGGTGAGCATGCGCCGGTGTCCGTCGTCGAGCTCGTCCTCGAGCATGGTGGACGAGGCCATGACGATGGTGTTGAGAGGGTTTCGCAGATCGTGTCCGAGAACGCCGAGGGCCTGGTCGCGGAACTCATCGGTGGTGTTCGCGAAGGACGTCACCGCCTCGGTGAGCGCCTCGTCGATGGCCTCGTTGAAGCGCGTCACCCCGACCGGATCGCTCCCCTGATCTTCCCAGAGGCGCAGCACGCTCGCGCGTAACGCGCGGTACTCGGCGACCATGTGCGCGAGCTTGAAGCCATTGTCGATGCGCAGCTCCGCGTGGATCTGGCCGATCTGCTGCAGCGGGCCGGCTTCTCCGTGTCCCTTCGACTTGGCGGCCTGGTCCCTGGCGGTCTGGGACGACCCCATGTCCGCGACGATGGCCGTGAGAATCTGATCCGCGTGGTCGCGCAGCTCGCGCACCGTCATCGGCCGACCGGGCGGGGAGACGGAGCGGGCGAACGTCTCCCATTCCTTCACGATGTCGACGCGCTTCTCTTCGATGAACTCGGCGAGTCGGAGGTGCTTCATGACGAACGAACGGTAGCCACGGAGCTGGAGCCTTGGGGAGGCAACCGCACGGTCGCGTCAAAATTTTGTGGGCGCTGCTACATTTTGTCGTCACGGCGCCGACGCGGACAAAGGGCGCCGCAAGACGTAGCTCGCCGCGGACGATTCTCTCCGCGCCGCGGCGAGTTCTTGTCGCGTAGGCTTGCCGCAAACCATGACCATCACCTTGGCCGGGCTGATCTTTCTCGTCGTCATCGCCGCTATCTGCGGGGCGATCGGTCGAGCCATCGCCGGCGAGGTTCGCGGCGGTCTCATCGTGTCGATCGTGCTCGGATTCATCGGGGCGCTTCTCGGCCCGTGGGTCGCCCGCCAGATGAAGCTCCCCGAGCCCTTCGTGCTCCGCGTTGCCGGCGAGTCGTTCCCTGTTCTCTGGTCGATCATCGGCGCAACACTCTTCGTGGCGCTCATTCATCTCGTCAGCCGGCGCCGACGCTAGACCCCGCGGGCGCGCGCTCGACGGTCGCTTCGACTCCCTCGGCGGCGAGCGTCGCGCGGAGGCGATCCATGACGACGGCTTCGACTTCCGCCTCAGACGATGTCGATGTGCGCCGGGAGCTCCGTCGCGGACATCTTCGTGTAGTCCTTGTCGAAGCTCTTCACTACGCACGCGGCGAGCGACGGCGATTTCGATCACGTCGCTCTCGCAGACGACGCGCGCGACGAGGCCCCCGTGCGAAGGAGCGCCTTCGTAAGCGGTGAGCGTGAGCGTCGGCGCGGGGCGCGGGCGCGAGCGCGTTGCTGACGGGGCCGTGCACGCGAGGTGCGCAGCTCCCCACGGCGAGGGTGATCGCTGCGAGCGCCAGCGCGCGTTGAGAGACAGGGCGACCCGGGAACACGCGGGGGGTCTAGCGTGCAGGCGAGGTCCGCAACGGCGTGATACGCGGATCGGCCCGCACGAAGCCGGTGCTCACGACCGTGCGCCATCGATTGAATGAGCGACGTCGTTGCTCGTCAAAGCTCCCCGAGAGACCATGCCGACGACGTTCCGGGACCGATGCCACACCCCACTGTCGCGGGAAGAGGCGGTGGCTCTCGTCGTCGAGCTCGACGGCTCGCGCGCGATCGAGGGCCGCTCCGCGAAGGGCCGCCAGCGAAAGCCCCGACGAAGGCGCGACGCGCTTCCGGGCGAGGTGGAGGCGTTGGCGTTGCGCGAGCACCTGCGCGAGGCCGTCGCAGATCCGTTCGTGTCCCGCCGGTTGCGGCAGGCGCTCGAGACCACGAGCGAGCTCGTGCGAGCCTATGCGGCCCTCATCTTGGAGGGCGTGGCCCAGGCCGACGCGCGCGCCGCGAAGAGCCTCGCCCGAAGCGTCGCCGACGTGAAGGAAGCGCGCGTCACGCTCATCGCGCTGG
Source organism: Polyangiaceae bacterium (assembly GCA_043742085.1). Lineage (GTDB taxonomy): Bacteria > Myxococcota_A > Polyangia > Polyangiales > Polyangiaceae > Labilithrix. The sequence goes on along the minus strand of JAYTZB010001339.1, from coordinate 1,110 downwards.
TGGCGAGCGTGTCCAAAGAGCGCTGACTGACGTCGAAGGGACGCAAGGTCGCACCGCCTGAAGCGGAACGAGCCGTCGGTGCGGCGCATCCAAGGTATGACTGCCCACGCGACACCACGCTCGAGGAGAGAACCAAAATGTACAAGACGAAGAACGATATCCCGGTCGCGGCACGCACGCCGCTGGTCGAGCTGTGCAATGCCCGCCTCGCCGACGCCATCGATCTCCAGACGCAGTGCAAGCAGGCGCACTGGAACGTCAAGGGACCGGACTTCATCGCGCTCCACGAGCTGTTCGACAAGCTCAACGAGGACGTGGAGGAGTACGTCGACCTCATCGCCGAGCGCGCGGTCCAGCTGGGCGGCGTGGCCGAAGGAACGGCGCGCGTCGTCGCGAAGCAGTCCACGCTCCCCGAGTACTCGGCGAAGGGCGGGAGCGGACACGCGCACGTCGACGCGCTCTCGTCGGCGCTCGCGGCGTTCGGCAAGGTGGCCCGCGAGGCGATCGCCAAGAGCGACGAGCTCAAGGACGCCGACACCGTCGACATGTTCACCGAGATCTCGCGCGGCACCGACAAGTGGCTGTGGTTCGTGGAGGCACACCTCCAAGCCGAGCGCTGACAAGAGACACGAGACGGATGAAGCGCCTCGCGATCGTTGCTGGTCTCTCGCTCTCGCTCTCCCTGTCACTTCCCGTAGGGGAAGCGCAGGCGGACGAGGCGGGTGACGCTGCGCGCGACGCGTTCATCCGTGACCAGCGCAATCACATGACGGTCCTCGGGGCTTACGCGCTCGGCAGCGTGGCCGCAGGCGTCCCCATGCTGACCTCCGACCGCTCGGAGATCCGCGCCGCCGGCCTGCAGAACCTGGCGTGGGGTGCGGTCGACGGCGTGATCGCGCTCGTCGCGCTGGGCGCCACGAACAACCTGAAGGACGAGCGCAACACCGCGGCGCACTGGGCCGACGAGCGCAGCACGTCGCGCCGGATCTTCGCCATCAACGCGGGCCTCGACGTGCTCTACGTCGCGACCGGCGCGCTGCTCCTCGCGCTCGGCAAGACCGAATGGCTGCGCGGCACGGGCGCCGGCGTCCTCGTCCAGGGCGGGTTCCT
>JAYTZB010001338.1:0-4415 GCA_043742085.1 Polyangiaceae bacterium | reverse complement strand
ACGACGTCCGCGTGCGTGTCGTCGAGCCCCGTGACGCGCAGCACCTTCTCTGCCTGCACCGACGCGCAACCGAAGCGTCCATCACGCAGCTCGCCCGCGAGCTCGACGCACTCGCTGTACACGAGATTGCGCGCGCGTCGCTCGTATGCCGGTACATCGGCGAGGCTGGCGGTCGCGACCTCGTCGGGCCAGGCCAGCATGTACGCATCGGGCATGCGCTTCGTCACGCCGGCGGTGACGAGCGCGTCGATGCATGTCTTTGCCTTCTCCGCGCCCTCCTTCGGGACGCAAATGCCCTTCGTCGAGTACTGCATTTTCACGCGCGAGAGGATGTCGACCGGAAGCGTGCAGCTCCCGTCCTCCTTCACGCCGCTCTGGATGGCATCGAGGGCCTGGGTCTTCGACGGGCCCTTGCTGCAGCCCGTCAGGAGAACAGGCGCGATCGACACGAGGGCAGCGCCCACGATGACGTGACGCAACCGACTGGAGCTCGAGCTCATCCGGGAAGTGAATCAGATCTCGGGACCCGAGGTCACGCGATCTGGCTCACGCGCGGAACATGCCGTCGACCTGCGCCTGGAGCACCGGCTCCGCGACGCCCTTGGCCGCGGCGAGCTCCTTCATGAGGAGGCTCTTCGCCTGATCGAGCAGGCGGCGCTCGCCGAACGAGAGGTCCTTGTCGAACTTCAGGCGGTACATGTCACGCAGCACCTTGGCGACCTCGTGCGGTGAGCCGCACTTGATCATCTCGGTGTACGCGCGGAAGCGACGGCTCCAGGGCTGGAGATCGACGGCGACCTCGCGGGCCTTCATCGTCTCGAGGACGCGGTCGGCTTCCTTCGAGCTCATGACCGGGCGGATGCCGGCGGCGGCGGACGAGGCGCGCGGCACCATCACGCGCATGCCGTTGTCGATGATGCGAAGGATGTAGAATTCACCCTTCATGCTGCCGATCTCGCGGTGCTCGATGGCCGTGACCTCGGCGAGGCCGTGCGACGGATGCACGGCCTTGTCGCCGACGTTCAACGTGAAGTCACGCGGGGGCGGCGGGGGCTTCGGGATGTCGACCAGCGGCACGTACCCGCGCGGTGCCATGCGGGGGACGACGCCGGACTCGCGGAGCGCGGGTGTGGCCGCGGTGGTGCGCGCGGGAACCGCCTCGACGACGACCGCAGCGACCGGTACCTGAGAGGCCACTTGCGAGCGCGCCTTGCTGCTCGTGGTGGTCGTGGTGCTCGTGGTCTTGGCACGTGCCGTCACGGTCGTGGCGCGAGGAGCGGGCGCCTCGAGCTTCCGCGGCTTGGCGGCGGCAGCGCGTGTCGTCTTCTGCGCACGGACAGGCGCCGGTGCCGAAGGGGTACGAGAGGAGGGGCGGGAGGAGCGTGCTGTCGACTGTGCCACGGTCGCGCGCGTAGCACTGCTAGCCTTCCGGCGTCAACGGACCACGGCGAAACGAGCCAGCACGAGCTCTGCCGCGTTCGCCGTCTACTCTTCTTCGCGCCGTGGATCGCGGCGCTGCAAGGCCGCGATCGCCGCGGCGTCGACGGCCACCATTCGCCGCACCGTCGGTCGCGTGTGCACGTTGCTGATGCGGTGGTGCGCGCCCTCGTCGACGTTGCCCGTGGGCACCGTACCCGAGCGCATCCGCCCTTCGTGCTCGCCGCTTTCCGCCGTGGAAGCCTTGGCGGCGACGTCGATCCTGCCGCTGTCGGGCTTCGCGTCGGTCGCGAAGTCGTCGGGCATCGCTTCGTCGACGACCTGCAGCTCGTCGGCAGGCGGCGGCGCGGTCGTGCGATCGCCGTCACCCAGACTGCCGTTGTCGACGGCGACCGGCGGCGGCGCGATGCTTCGCACGCGTGCCTCGGGCGTTGCGAGCGGAGTGAGAACGAGCTTCCCGTCCTCCTCGCTGATGCGCAGCGGCAGAACGAGCTTCGGAGCGAGCTCGAGCGCGCGCTCGAACTCGTCGATGGGGACGCCGAAGCGCGTGAGCGGAAGCAGCCGCTCGCGGATCCCCACGCCGTAGTCGCACATGATGTTCATCGTCGTGGAGGTCTCGTCGCCCGAGAGCTCGATGCGGAGATCGCCCTCGACCCACGGCTGACCGACGAGACGCGCGAGCGCCATCATGATCTTCGGACAGCCTTCGCCGGGCTGCGCGATCTCGGCGACGCGCTTCAGCAGCTTGCGGATCTCGGCCGACGAGCTCGCCGCCAGCTTGGCGTGCTCGGAGGTGAGGTCACTGACGCTCTCCAACGTGGCGAGATCGATCAAGGAGCTCCGAATTATGCACCGTAAGAGGACAAGCGTCGACCGCAGACGCGACTACGGTTTTCCCGCGCCGCCGCGCATGATGTCGCCAATCTCGGCATCGAGGGCGTCATGCACTCCGCGTGCGAGCGACGCACCGTCGATGGTCACGTCGACGACCAGCGCGTCGTCCATGCCGCGCACCTGCGGCGACACCAGCGGATGATCGAGGCCGAGGAGCCGTCCGAAGGGGCTCTCCGAGACGACGTGCACCGCCGCCGCGAGTCGCTCCGCGGCGGCCGGTGCGTCTTTCCCCCACGCTCCGGTCAGCACGATGCGGATCCCGAGCTTCGCCGGCGGACCCACGAAGCGCGCAGAAGCGGCGACCGACGTGCTCGCGCGCATCAGACCCCCGAGGCCCTGGGCGGTCTCGCCCTCGAACGGTCCCGGCGCAAAAGCCCGCACGGGAGCGTCGCCGACCAGCTCCACGGCCCGCGCGAGGGGCCCACCCCGCAGGACCGGCTGGGCCCGTCGAAGCTTGCCGAGCGCGAAGGCCTCCGTCGCGCGCACCGGTCCGGCCTTGCCCTGTTCGAGCGCCACCAGCTCGCGCGCGAACACCACGAGCTGCTGCGCCTCTCCGTTCACCTCGCCCCACACCCGCACGACCGGAGGATTGACGACGTCGACGCTTCGTCCGCCGGGGTGCGTCATGCGGTCGGCGAAGGTGCGCTCGAGCCGCGTCGGATCCAGGGGAGCGCGCGCCACGGTCAGCCGCGTTTCCTTGTATTTTGCAACACACAGATCGGTGATCTGCCGAACGTCCACCCCGCCGTGCGTCGACGCGAACGTCGCGAACCGTGCCTCCGGAACGACGAGCGCGATCACCGGGATGAGGTCGGGCGTCTCTGCGACGGCGCGCGGTCGCGCATCCAGCACCCACTCGACGGCCGCGGAAGGCGCGAGGTCGCATGCCGAGTCGAGGTGCAGCGGCACCGGCGGCGGTGCCGGTGGTGTTGCGCTCGGCTTCGGACCGCAGCTCGTGAGCGCGAGAGCGATGACGCTCCCGGCCACGCGCCGGATCACGGTGCGACCACGACGTAGGCGAAGCGCCGGTTCTTCGAGCCCACGCGGAGCAGGTAGCGCTTGCCCTTCTCGAGCTGGAAATTCGCGTCGGTGATGCGGACCTGATCGACCTCGACGCCGCCTTGCTCGACGAGGCGCTTGCCTTCGCCGGTCGACTTCACGAGGTTGGCGCTGGAGAGCGCCTTCGCGATCCACAGCGTCGCGGTCTCGGTGGTGAGCGTGTGCTCGGGCACGTCTGCGGGGATCTCGTGGCCGGCGTAGATCTTCGCGAACTCCGTAGCCGCGGCGATCGCGGCGGCCTCCTCGTGAAAGCGCGCGACGATCTCGTGCGCGAAGAGCGCCTTGATCTCCTTGGGATGGCGGCCCGCCGCCTTCTCCGCCTTGAGCTTCGCGATCTCCTCGTTCGACTTCAGCGAGAGCAGCTCGAAGTAACGGAAGATCACGTCGTCATCGACCTGCATGATCTTGCGATGCATCGAGAGCGGCTCTTCGGTGAGGCCCACGTAGTTGTCGGCGCTCTTCGACATCTTCGCGCCCACGACGACGCCGTTCTCCATCTTCGCGTCGATGCCCTCGAGCAGCGGCGTGGTGATGACCATCTGCGGGCGCTGCCCGTATTTGCTCATCAGATCGCGGCCGACGAGCAGGTTGAAGAGCTGATCGGTGCCGCCCAGCTCGAGGTCACAGTTCAGCGCCACCGAGTCGTAGCCCTGGAGGAGCGGATAGAGGAACTCGTGCTGGTAGATGGGACGGCCCTCCGCGAAGCGCTTCGCGAAGTCGTTACGCTCGAGCATGCGCGACACGGTCATCTTCGCCATCAGCTCGACGATGTCGACGGGCGTGAGCTTGTCGAGCCACTCCGAGTTGTTCCGGATCTCCGTCCGATCGCGATCGAGAATCTTGAACGCCTGATCGGTGTACGTCTTCGCGGAGACCGCGATCTCCTCGCGCGACAGGCGCGGGCGCGAGTCACTCTTGCCGGTGGGGTCGCCGACCATCGCGGTGAACTCGCCGACGAGGAGGATCGCCTGATGCCCGAGGTCCTGGAACTGGCGCATCTTCGCGAGCAGCACCGCGTGACCGAT
>JAYTZB010001337.1:0-10816 GCA_043742085.1 Polyangiaceae bacterium | reverse complement strand
CTGGCGCGCCTCGAGGAGAACGCCGGCCTCGCGCCGGAGGTGGCCATCGAGGACCAACCGGAGAGCGTGATCAACGCGCCGGTCGCTCCCCGGCTCGCGCTCCATGCGCCCCCGCCACCGAACAGCAGCCTCGCGCGTCCCGATCCCTCCTGGCAGGATCGCAACGACGACCGCGACTCCGATCGCCCCGCGTCGGGCCCGAACCCCGCTCCCGAGCCTGGCCCGCGCCCCGGCTACGACCGCGGCAGCAACGAGAGCTCCGCATGGATCCCCGCCGTGCGTCCGAAGGGAGGCGGCGAATGAGCGACCCCCCCTACCCCCCCTCGATTCCCGTGCCCTCCCCTCGCCCGGGGTCGGTCTCCCGCGCTCCTGGCGAAGCGCGCAAGCCGATGGTGGTGGTGGTCACCGGCCTCTCCGGCGCGGGACGCACCACTGCGCTCCACGCGCTCGAGGACCTCGGCTTCTTCTGCATCGACAACCTGCCCACCGCGCTCGCGCCCGATGCCGTCGCGCTCTGCGAGAACGGCGGCATCACGCGCGTCGCCTTCGGTATGGACGTGCGCGTCCGCTCCTTCCTCGGTCAGGTGGGCCGCGTCCTCTCGACGCTGGAGGACGGCGGACGTCGCGATCTCCATGTCCTCTTCCTCGATGCCTCGGACGAGACCATTCTCCGTCGCTTCAGCGAGACGCGGCGCCCGCATGCCCTCGCGATGTCGGGAACGCTGGGCAGCGCGGCGTCGGTGCTCGAAGGCGTGGCGCTCGAGCGCGAGCGCCTCGCGCCCCTCCGCGCCAGCGCGACCCGCGTCATCGATACGACGACCATCAGCGTCCACGAGCTGCGACGCGCGGTACTGGCTGCTTTCGGACCGGCGTCCGGCGCCGTCGAGCGCATGACGGTGCGGGTCATGTCGTTCGGCTTCAAGTACGGCGCGCCCGCCGACGCGGACCTCGTGTTCGACGTGCGCTTCCTGAAGAACCCGTACTTCGTCCCCGAGCTGAAGCGCGTGCCCGGCACCGATCCGCGCGTGCGCGACTACGTCATGAATCTTCCCGAGACCGCCGAGCTCCTCGAGAAGACGCTGAGCTTGCTCGAGTACGTCGTGCCGAAGTACGAGCGCGAAGGTAAGAGCTACCTCACCATCGCGTTCGGCTGCACCGGCGGCATGCATCGCAGCGTGGTGCTCGCCGAGCACGTCGCGAGCGCGCTCGACGAGCTCCTCGAGCAGCGCACGCAACGCACGCAACGCGCGTCCCCGACGTCCGATCCGGGCGCCGAGCCGACGACCAAGATCGAGATTGCCGTGGTCCATCGCGACATCGCTCGCGGCGAGCCATCCCCCAAGACCCGAACGCTCGGCGACCCGAGCGCAGCGGTCCCGCCGCCCCCGGAACGAGACGCACGATGAGTGACAGTGCAGCCGCCCAGTTTGCGATCGTCAATGATCTCGGCCTCCATGCGAGGGCCGCAACGAAGCTCGTGCAGCTGGCATCGAAGTACCCCTGCGACGTGCAGCTCTCGCATCAGGGTCAGTCCGCGAACGCCAAGAGCGTCATGGGCGTGCTGCTTCTGTGCGGCTCCAAGGGGACCGTCGTGGAGGTCACCGCCACCGGCGCGCAGGCCGACGAGTGCGTGAAGGCCATCGGCGAGCTCATTGCCTCGCGGTTCGGAGAGCCTAGCTGATGGCCGAGCGCCGCAGCACACCCCCGAAGGGAACGCGCAAGAGCGCGAATCCCGAACGGCCGTCGGCCGGGAGCCTGCTCGCAGAGCGCCCCTCCGGCTCGGTGCTGCCCGCGGCGCACTCGAGCGGTTCGGCGTTTCCTTCGGCGCCCCCGTCGACGCCGCCGAGCATGTTCGACCTCGACCACCAGGAGGCGGTGACGCTCAAGGGCATCGCCGGCTCGCCGGGCGTGGCGGTCGGTCCTGCGCTCGTGCTCGGTGACCTGCGGGCGACGTTCGTGCGCCGACACGTGCACACTGCACAGGTTCAGCAGGAGCTCGATCGCGTCCAGGCCGGCGTGCAGGCGGCGAAGACCACGCTCCAGGCGGTCGACTCGCGGATGCCGAAGGCGATGCGCGAGGCTTCGGCGATCCTCGAGGCGTATCAGATGATGCTCTCGGACCCGACGCTGCACGATCTCATCGGCACCAAGATCCGCAAGGAGAAGAAGTGCGCCGAGTGGGCGGTCTCGGAGGCGAGCGCGGAGATCGTCGCCATGTTCGGCCCGCGCGAGTCCGGCGACCGCGACGCGTACATCTCCGAACGACGTCACGACGTCGAGTTCGTCTGCGACCGACTCCTCCGCGCGCTCGTCGGCGGGGAGTCACAGCACTCGGTGCGGCTCGACGAGCCGATGATCGTGGTGGCGCGCGATCTCTCGCCCGCCGACACAGCCAGCATGGTGCGCGAGCCGGCGCTCGCGTTCGTCACGTGCGTCGGGACGCGCACGAGCCACACGTCGATCATGGCGCGCGCGCTCGAGATCCCTTGCGTCGTCGGCGTGAACGACGCGCTCGAGCAGATCCGCACCGGCGACATCCTCGTCGTCGACGGCCTCACGGGCCAGGTCTTCGTCCACCCCACGGACCAGTCGATCCGCGACGCGCGCATGCGCTCCGAGCAGCACCTCGCCTTCGCGCGCCGGCTCCTCTCCGCGCGCCACAAGCCCGCCGTCACCGCCGACGGCGTGTCGCTGGCGTTGAAGGCGAACGTCGAGCTCCCGGCCGAGGCCATCCTCGCCGTCGACCACGGAGCGCAGGGCATCGGCCTCTACCGCACCGAGTTCCTCTACATCGATCGCACGACGCAGCCCGGCGAGGACGAGCAGTACGAGGTCTACCGCGCCATCGTCGAGGCGGTCAGCCCGCAGCCCGTGACGCTGCGCACCTTCGACATCGGCGGCGACAAGTTCGCGAGCACCTTCCAGATGCCCGCCGAGATGAACCCGGCCCTCGGCCTGCGCGCGGTGCGCCTCGCGCTCAAGCAGCCCGAGGTCTTCCTCACGCAGCTCCGCGCCATGGTCCGCGCGAGCGCGCACGGCGACGTCCGCATCATGGTGCCGATGGTGTCGAGCGTGCACGAGATGCGCGAGGTGAAGCGCCTCATCGCGCAGGCCCGCGAGCAGGTGCGGGCGCGCGGCCAGGCCTTCGAGGAGCACATCCCGCTCGGCATGATGATCGAGGTGCCTGCGGCCGCGATCATGGCCGACGTGTTCGCGCGCGAGGCGGAGTTCTTCAGCCTCGGCACCAACGATCTCGTGCAGTATGCACTTGCCATCGATCGCGCGAGCCAGTCGCTCGCCGCGCAGGCGTCGCCCTTCGACCCCGCCATCCTGCGCATGATCAAGTTCGTGACCGACGCCGGAAAGGCGCGCGGGATCCCGGTGTCGCTCTGCGGCGCGATGGCGTCCGATCCGCTCGCCGCTTGTCTGCTCGTGGGGCTCGGACTGCGCGAGCTCTCCATGGAGGCCGCGGCCATTCCCGAGATCAAGGAGGCGATCCGCCGCGTCAACGTCCCCGAGGCCGAGGCCATCGCCGAGCAAGCGCTCGCGTGCGACAGCGCCGACGCCGTCGAGGAGCTGCTCGCCCGCGAGCTCGCGCCGCGCCTCATCGACCTCCTCGCCGGAATCGCCGAGGACGTGACGATGACCCGCTCGAGCATACCGCCTCCCAGCGAGCCGTGAGCGTCTCGACCGTGACCGCACGTGCGCGCGCTGCCCTCGGCACCACGCAGTCGCGTTTCGCCGCGGCCGTCGTCGCCGGCATCGTCGCGACGATCGCCTCGCGCGAGGCCCACGCGACACCGTCGGCCAAGCTCGTCTACGTGCGCGGTCCCGAGACGGCGGCGTGCCCCGACGAGTCGCAGCTCCGCCGCGCGGTCGCGACGCGCATCGGTTACGACCCGTTCTTCGCTATGGCCTCGAAGACCGTGATCGCGCAGATCTCGCGCGCGAGGACCGGGTATCGCGGCAAGATCCAGATCATCGGAGACGACGGCGCCATTCGCGGAGAGCGGGAGCTCGCGACGCGCGGCGACGACTGCTCGGAGCTGATCAGCGCCCTCGCGCTGGCAGTCAGCATCGCGCTCGATGATCTCGACGACGGCGCGCCCGCGGCGGCTGCGAGCGCTCCTGCGGCGACGGCGCCCGATGTGGTCGCCCCCACCGACGCTGCGGGCGCTGCGGGCAACGGAGGAGGGCAATCTCGAACCGACGACGCGGCGCCCCGTCTGGTCGTGTCGAGCGGAGCCGATGACGGCGCACGTACGGCAGCGCTGCCGTCCCCATCCTCCGCGTCGACGCTCGGCGTCGCTGTGAGTGCCGGACCGGTCGCGTCCGTCGGCGCCGCGCCGAGCCCATCCGTCGGCGCGGCGGTCGCCGCGTCCGTGCGTTATCGATGGGCCGCGCTGCGCTTCGATCTGCGCGCCGACGCGCCGGCCAGCGGCGATCTCACCGGCGGTGGACGGGTGACCGCGAGCTCGCTGCTCGGCACCGCGGTGCTCTGCGGGCGCGCCGACGTGCCATTTGTCTGCGCCGGAGGCGGCCTGGGATCCGTCGCCACCGCCACCGAATCGATCGCGGCGCCGGCGAGCGATCATGCGCTCCTCCTCCAGGTCCTCGGCATCGCCGGAGCCGACATCCCTCTGTCGCGGCAGCTCTTCGTCGAGCCGTTCGCCCAGCTCGGCCTCGTCCTGACGCGTCATCGCGTCTTCGTCGACGGGATCGAGGCCTATCGGCTGCCCGCGGTCGCGGCCACGGCGGGAATCCACCTCGGGTGGCGATTTCTTTGATGGTTCCTTAATGGGATCGGGGGACGGCGACCAAGCGACGGCTGTGGAGGCCCGTCTCGAGAGCGTGACCGCTCGGCAAACCGCGCCAATGGCGCCGTCCTTTCGCGAGGTCTTCGACGCGCACGTGAGCTATGTCGCCGCCACGCTGGCGCGCCTTGGGGTGGAGCAACGTGACCGGGACGATCTCGTGAGCGAGGTGTTCGTGCGCGTCCATCGTTCGCTCGCCTCTTACGACACGCAGCGGCCGCTCAAGCCCTGGCTGTTCGCCTTCGCCGCGCGGGTCGCGTCGGAGCATCGCCGCCTCGCACGCCATCGACGCGAGGTCTTCACGGAGGTCGACGTCGCTTCTACCGCATTATCGCCCGATCAAGAGCTGGAGCGGTCTCGCTCGCGGCGTCTGCTCGACCGCGCCCTCGCGGAGCTCGACGAAGAGAAGCGCGAGGTGTTCGTCCTGCACGATCTCGACGACACTCCCGTACCCGAGGTGGCGCGAGCGCTCGGAATCCCGGAGGGAACGGCGTACTCGCGGCTGCGCGCCGCCCGCACGGAGCTGACCGCGACGGTACGGCGACTCCAGCTCTTGCGCGTGTCACCCTCGACCGCCACGAGGACGGCGCCATGACCCAGCTCGAGCCTCTCGACGACGACATCCTCGCGCTCGTGCAGGGCGCCAAGGAAGTTCCGGACCTCGATCCGGCGAGCAGGACCGCCATCTTCGCGGTGACATCTGCGAAGATCGACGCCGGCGGTGGCGCAGGCAGCGGCGGGAGCGGAGGCGGAGGCGCAGGCAGCGGTGCGGGCGCGGGCGCGGGCGCCCTCGGCAAGATCGGCGTCGCTGTCGCGCTGTTCGTCGCTGGCGTCGCCGCCGGCGTGGCCGTCGATCGCGCGATGCTTCCCGACGTCGGACATGCCGCGACCACGCCGGTGATCGTCGTTGCCCCTCGCTCCAGCGCAGCGCCCGTGGACGGCGTCGAGGCGCTCGATGCCGTGAGCTTGACGTCTCTTCCCGACGTGCCGCGCGCGGCTCCGCCAGCGTCGGCGGTCACTTCGCACGCGGGTGCGTCGGCCGAAGCACCGTCGTCGCGTGGCCTTGCCGCGGAGCGTGCGCTGCTCGACGTGGCGCGCTCGGCGCTGGCGCGCGGCGAGGCGGGCGAGGCCATCGTCGCGACGGACCGTCACGCGCGCGAGTACCCCGACGGCTCGCTCGTCGAAGAGCGCGAAGCCATCGCCGTCAAGGCTCTCGTCGCGCTGGGCCGGATGGACGAGGCGCGCCGGCGCGCCCACGCGCTCGAGCAGCGCTTTCCGAACGGGCTCACGGTGCGCGCCGTCCGAGCCGCCGTCGGAGAGACGCCGTGAGGAAGCGTGATTTCTTTCGAATGGATCGCGCTCGCCACCGCCAAGCGCGGACGTGATCATGACCGAACCCCGTAGCGAGCCTCGCCTCGCGCCTCGACTCCCTTTCCTCCTTCGGGGCGCCGTCACGGTCGTCGCCCTCGCGGGGTGTAGCCTTGCGGCCTGCGGGGGCGCGCAGACCCCGGACGCCGAGAAGCACCACGCCTTCTTCGTTCGCAGCGCGCTTGCGCCGCCGCCCGCGGGCCAGAGTGGAGCCACCGGCTGCGTCTACAGCGGCAGCCCCGATCAGGCGACGCTGTTCAAGGGGCACGTCGACCTCGGCGTCGCCGCCACGTACCAGCTCACGCTGCTGGTCGAGGCGGCCGAGCCGTCGACCACGATGACCGTCACCGGCGCGCACGTCGTCCTCACCCAGGGTGACAAGACGCTCAGCGACACCGAGACGGTGGCGAACGCGTTCATCGACGCGGGCAAGGACGCCGTCGTCCTGATCGGCATGTTCGATCCGGTCACCAGAGACGAGCTCGATTCGGCGCTGCGCACGCGCCACGCTACCCAGCTCGTGGTCGCGAACATCGAGCTGCGTGGACGCAATCCTTCGGGAGGAGGCGACGTCGTCTCTCCCGTGTTCAGCTTCGGCATCGAGGTGTGCAGCGGCTGTCTCGTCGATTTCAGCAGCGGCAACGACAACACCGCGCGGGTCCAGCCGAACTGCCTGATGCCCGCGCGACCCGACACGCACCGTCCGTGCTTCCCCGGGCAGGACGAACCGGTCCCGTGCCAGCTCTGCGTCGGGACGAGCCCCGCATGCGATCCGGGGCAGCCGTGAGGAGCATCTCGCCGCGGAGCCTGTTTTCCAGCGTATTCCTGGCCGTGGTCGTCGTCTCGTCGACCCTCGCCGCCTGCGCTTCGCAGAGCCTCGACGGCGGAAGTCGTCATGGGTTCTTCGTCCGCTCCGCGCTCGCACCGCCGGTGCACCCGACGGACGGAGGTGGCTGCAGGTACACCGCGGACCCCAACGCCGCGGCGCTCTTCGAGGGCCGGTCGGATCTCGGCATCTCCGACAGCTACGACTTGACGCTCCTCGCGCAGGACACCGAGACCACTGCGTCGACGAGCATCACCAGTGCGCACGTCGTGCTCCGGACGCCCTCCCAGGAGATGATCCGCGAGTTCGAGGCCGTGACGAACGGCTTCATCGGGCCCGGCGCAGTGGGCATCGCGAGCGTCACCGTGATCGATGCGCCCTCGCGTGATCTGCTCCTCGAAACACTGCCCAATCGTGTGGTGTCACGGACGGTGGTAGCCGACGTCACCCTCCGCGGGCGCGACGCCGCGGGCGGGCCCGAGGTGAGCACGCCGATCTTCAGCTTCGCGATCAAGGTCTGCAACGGTTGCCTCGTCGACTTCAGCACCGGCAACGATCCGACGGCGCCGAAGCAGCCGAACTGCCTTCGCCCCGCCGACCCCATCGCTCCACGGCCCTGCGCCACCGGACAGGACGAGGCCGTGTCCTGTCAGCTCTGCGTCAGCACGCGGCCCGCGTGCGACCCCCTCGCGCTCGCGCCGTGATCACGCTCCGCGCGGAGGGCCTCACCTCCCCGCGCGTGCGCCGTCGATCCTCTCGATGACGAACGCGCGCACGGCGCGATCGGTCTCCTCGCCCTTCACGAGCATCGCGAAGTGGCCGGCGTCGAGGGTGAGGAGCTTCGCGCCGGCATTTGCGGCATAGCTGCGCGCGCTCTCGTACGACGCCATCGTGTCGTGTCGGCCGTGGATGACGAGGGTCGGGATCCCCGCGGGGGGCGTGCTCGGGTCCGCGCCGGAGATGAGCACGAGGCCGGCGAAGGTCCCGCTCATGCGTCGCGCGAGCTTCGCGGCGCCGTAGCCGCCGTTCGACAGCCCCGCGAGCACGATGCGATCGACGCCGCGCGCATGCAGGACCTCGACGGTACGGCGCAACGTCGCTTCGCCGGCTGGCGACCACCAATCTCCGACCCAGCGCGTCGACGGACACGCGGTCACGACGCCGGCCGGCGCCACCGCGCGCGCGATCTGCCAGCACGGCAGATCGAAGTTGCCGGCGAATCCGTGGAGAAAGACGAGCGCGCTCCGCGGCGATGCCGTCGCCTCCACGTCGCTCTGCGGCTCGACGACCACGAGATCGAACGCGTCCGGCTCCTCGAGGCCGAGGTAGGTCGCGACGAACGGCGACGGTGCGTCGCCCTGGTCGCGCCGCATGGCGCCGTACGCGCTCGTCATGGCCGACGGCAGGACGCTCTCGTCGTCGTGCAGCATGCCGGTGGCCACGAGCACGCGGGTTCCGGCAACGGCCATGTCGCCCTCGTCGACGAGGCGGTTGACGAGCCGCGCGCCACCGTCGGCGCGGCCCTCCGCGCCCTGAGCGACGCGCATGTGCCGGCCGTGACCGGCGACGACGGCGCGCGCGATGGCGATCAGCGCCAGCGCCACCACCGCACCGCGGGTCAGACCGCGCGGCCGGCGACGACGAGGCGACCGTGTGGGGTCGGGCAGCGTCACGAGGCCGCCGAGCAGGACCCCGATGGCGAGCACGTAAGCGACGCTCGACCACGAGGCGGTCCCCGTCACGAGCAGGAGCACGATCCCGAGGTACGGGAACACGGCGAGCACGGCGGCGGTTCGGAGGAGGAAGCGCATCGTCCATCACGAGTACGATGGCGAGCGGGACCTCGAAAGGAGCGACCCGGCGACCGGCTCGTGAAGGCGCGCGAGTGGCCTCAGAGCGCCCGCGAGCGGCGGCCCTTGCACATCGAGATGCTCGTAAATTCCAGGGTCAATCGCGGGTTCCGGACGCGCGATTCGCCAGCGACAGGCGTTCACCCGACGTGGTAGCGTGCGCGCCGCATCATGGGTAACAAGGCCCGCTTCTTCTCGAGGATGTCCGGCGCGCTCCTCATGATCGGAGGCGCGATCGGTCTGAGCGCGCTCTCGGCAACGGGTCTGCCCGCATGCTCCAGCGACACGGGCACCGTCGAGCGCCCCTGTCCGCCGGGGCAGGTCTGCTCGGTCAACCTGACGCTGATCCACACGGCGGACATCCACTCGCGCCTCTTCCCGTACGACCAGGTCATCACCCAGGTCGACGCGACGCTCGGTCTCGGCTCGCTAAACGCGGTGTCGAACATCGGCGGCGTGGCGCGCATGGCGTACGTGATCAACCGCGAGCGAGCGCGCTCCGGACGCGTTCTCCACCTGGATTCGGGCGACTGCTTCCAGGGCGCGCCGGTCTTCAACTTCTTCGCCGGCGAGCCCGAGGTCCGCTCGATGAGCGCCCTCGGCGTCGACGCGCAGGTCCTGGGCAACCACGAGTTCGACCGCGGCGCGCAGAACGTCGCGACGCAGTACCAGCGGTGGTCGAACTTTCCGCTCCTGGCGGCGAACTACAAGTTCGACCAGACCACGCAGGACATCCCGAACTTCGGCCGCATCGGAACCGTGGCGCGCGCGTTCACGGTGCTCAACACCGGCGGGCTTCGTGTCGCCGCCATCGGGATGGGCAACCTCTCGAGCCTCACCTCGATCTTCGACCAACCGAACAAGAACGGCCTCGCGCCGCTCAACACGGCCGAGGTCGCGCAGGCGTACATCGATCTGCTCCGGCCTTACGTCGACCTCATCGTGATGGTCACGCACCTCGGCCTCGAGGTCGACCAGAGCATGGTGCGCAAGACCACCGGCATCGACGTCGTGCTCGGCGGCCACAATCACGTCGTCATCAACCCGCCGCAAGAGATCCGCGACTGCTCCGCGGACCCCAGCAACCCGGGCTACGTGTGGGCCATCGATCCCAACGCGAAGATCGACGTCGACTCGATCCCCCCCGACGGTCCCGATCGCGATCCGAAGAACCATCCCTTCGCGATCAAGCGCCCGTGCCACTCGCGCAAGGTGATCATCGCCCACTCCGGCGCCTTCGCGAAGTACGTCGGCCGGCTCGACCTCGTCCTCTCGAACGATCCCGCGCTCGCCTCGCCCGACGGTGACCCGTCGCACTACGACGCGGTCAACGGCTTCGAGGTCCAGTCGAGCCGCTACAACGCGTTCCCGATCGACGACAGCGTCCCCGAGGACCCGGTCATCGTCGACATGCTGCAGCCCTATCGGCGCTCGCTCGACCTCGCGGCCGACCTCGACATCCTCATCGGCTTCAGCCCCGGCGGCTCGAAGCGCTTCGGTACCGCGGGCGGCGACTCGCCGCTCGGCAACGTGGTCGGCAATGCCATCTGGCTGCGCCTCGGCATCCAGACCGATTTTTCGCTGACGAACTCCACCGGCATCCGGACCGACCTGAATCCAGGCCCGATCACCGTCGAGCAGATGTTCAACATCTTCCCCTTCGACAACTCGATCACGAAGATGCAGCTCTCCGGCCTCGAGGTGCAGGAGATGTTCGACTTCTCTGCGCGCCGCACCGCCGGTCGCGGCTGTGCCTCGCAGATCCAGATCGCGGGCGCGCGCGTACGCATCAACTGCTCCGGCTGCGACCGCATCAACATCGGCTGCCAGACCGACTTCGACTGCACGAACGCCACGCCGCGCCGTGACCGATGCGACGGCGCCACCAAGCGCTGCGTCGTCAACTGCGCGACCGACGACGACTGCACGCAGAGCATCGGCGGCCTGTGCGACCCGGT
>JAYTZB010001336.1:0-3506 GCA_043742085.1 Polyangiaceae bacterium | reverse complement strand
CCGTTCACCGTCGACTACGATCCGCCGAACCGTCAGGTCCACGACCACGGCTTCGTCGGCGTCGACTACCCGCTCGACACCGTGGCGAAGCGCGATCCGCAGAAGCAGAAGCGCGCCGCGCTCCTCCAGAGCGCCGCCGCGTTCACCATCGACACGGTCAGCGCCAACGCGGCCAACGTGAACATCAAGCTCGCCATCGAGAACCGCACCGGTCACAGCCTGCCCACCGGCTTCGCGTTCGCGCGTCAGACGTGGATCGAGATAGTGGTGAAGGACAGCACCGGCAGCACCATCTTCACGTCGGGCGTGCTCGCGCGGAGCGACGACGATCTCTGTGACAACGGCACGTTCGGCGAGCTCACCAACCCGCTGCGCGGCTTCGTGCAGGGCTGCCGCGAGGTCGATCAGCAGCTCGTGAACCTCCAGACGAAGCTCGTCGACAAGATCGCCGTCGAGGCCGACGCCTTGGGTCAGCCGAAGAAGGACGAGGTCAACGAGAACGTCCTCATCCAGTCGCGCGAGGGCAACGAGACGTACATCCAGTTCTTCACCGGCGGCGGCGTCGCGCGCACGCGGCCGTTCGACAAGCAGAACATGGGTACCATTCGCCCGAACCAGCGGAAGTCGTTCAACTACGTGATCCCGCTCGGTCGCAACGTGCGCTCCGGAACCTTCACGGCGCGTCTCCTCTTCCGCAACCTCCCGCCCTACTGGGTGCGCGCGATGGGCAAGGAGCAGAAGCCCGGCCTCATCGACGGCCCGCAGCTCGGGCCGCTCGTTGCCAATCTCCAGACCGTGGAGATGGGAAAGCAGACCGGCTCGTTCTCGCGCTGAAATGCGCCGAAATCCCTTGGTGTCGGTGAAAACCGTATATCTTCGCCACCACTCGGAGGCACTTCATGCGCAAGCTCGATATCCGTTCGCCGCTTCAGCTCTTGGTCGTCACCGCCCTCGTGGCGGCAGTCTCGTCTTCGCTGCTCGGTTGTCCCGACAAGGCCTCTCCCGATCCGGCGACCACTGCCAAGGACGGCGGCACGGCGGCAGCGGTGGCGCCCGGCGCCAGCGCAGCGGCTCCTGCGAAGAGCGGTGGCTGGTAGTCGCGTCCAACGTTCCATGACGTCCGCGGTGCCGGTCCGCGTGGTCCGTGTGCTCGCGGGTATCGCGAGCCTCGGCATCGCGAGCCTCGCGGGAGCTTGCGGCACGCGGACCTCGGCCCTCGCGCACGAGCGCGACGCCGGCCCACCCGACACGACGGCAGCGACGGCAGCGCCGGATCCGATCGTCGAGCTGCAACCCTTCGAGGCGATGACCCGCGACGCGTTCGACCTCGAGCGCCCGCCGAGCGCGGAGACCGGCCTCGGCCCCGATCCGTGGGCGATACGTCGCGTTCCCTCGGGATGGGTCGGCATCCTGCGCGGGCGCTCGGCGATCGTGCTGCTCGACGATGACCTGAAGGAGCTCGCGCGACTCCCCGCGCCTCGATCGCCGACGGGCCTCGCGCTCGGCAAAAATGGGGAGATTTTCGTCGTGGGCGAGCTGTCGCCGCGCGTCGCGCGCTACGTCGTGCGCGGCCACGCGCTCGACGCGCTCGGCGAGATGGTCGTGCCCGGCGTGATGGGCCTGCGCGACGTCGCGGTGTCCCCCGCTGGCCTCGTGTGGGCGCTCGACGAACGCGGCGGTCGCGTGCTGCGGCTCGGCGCCGACGGAAATGTCTTGGCGAGCGTGCCGGTCGGTCACGGCGCGACCCAGCTCCTCGCGACCGCCAGGCATCTCGTGGTCAACGCCGTCACCGATCACGCGCTCGTCGTACTTCGCGCCGACGCGTCGGGCGTGCGCGGCGAAACGCGTGCCCAGAGGATCACGCACGACGGTCCGATGTGGGGCTTCGACGCGCGCGAGACTTCGAGCGGCCTCGTCGTGGCGGCAGGCGGCGTCGAGGACCATCCCCTCGACCGGCGCGGCGGCTTCTTCGGGTACATCGACTCGTTCGTGTTCGCCTATCGCGTGCATGATGCATCCGTCGAGACGCTGGCCGTGGTGAACGTGTCGGAGCACGGCACCGTGACGCCGAAGGCCATCTCCATCGACACTCCGCCAGGCGCCGACCCCTCACGCGTCGACGTGCTCGTGAGCGGCTACGGCAGCTCGTCGGGGCTGCGCATCGGCCTTCGCGGAGCATCGAAGCCGTCGATCGCCCCCGTCGGCCTGGTGCCGGGCATCCGCGCGTTCGACCATGCCGATCGGAGCGTACCCGCCGCAGCGACGGCGATGGCGAGCCCGCTGCTCGACGCGTGGGTCCTCCTCGACGCGCGCGGTCTTCACGTCGTACCGGTCGAGGAGCGCGCCGGCGAGCCCGTGCGCACCACGATGTCGCGTCTCGGCGAGGCCCTGTTCTTCACGTCGTTGATGGCCCCGAAGAACAGCAGCGAAGGTGCGCTGAGCCGCTTCACGTGCGAGACGTGCCACTTCGAAGGGTACGTCGACGGACGCACGCACCACACGGGGCGGGAAGAGATCCACGCGACCACGAAGCCGCTCGTCGGTCTCGTGGGCAACCGTCCCTATTTTTCGCGCGCGCTCGATCCCGATCTCGCGACGGTCTCGCACGCCGAGTTCCGCGTCGCCGGCGCCGGGAGCGGCACCAACCCCTTCTTCGCCGTCGATCCCCGCGCCCCCGAGCACACGTGGCTCGAGCACCTGGGCGTGCGCGAGGCGGTCGAGCCCCTCGAGCTGCGACGGTCGCTGCTGCGCTTCCTCGTCGACTTCTCCCATCGACCCAACCCGGCGGTGGTGATCCGCACCGGCGCGCAACGCACGTCGTTCGACAGCCTGGAGCGCGAGGGCGCGCGCGTCTTCGCCGAGCGCTGCGAGAGCTGCCACGCAGCGCGGCTGTCGGCCGACGATCCCAGCACCCACGTCGCGTTCGAGCGCTGGGAGTCGATGGTGCTCAGCGAGAGCGCGCCGCTCGTGTGGGGCAGCGCGGGCTATCAGAAGACCGGCGTGCGCCCGTACGTGGCGGAGGAAGGCGCGCGGACCCCTTCCCTGCGCCGCCTGTACAAGAAGCATCCGTACTTCACGAACGGCTCGGCCAAGTCGATCGACGACGTGCTCGATGGCGTTCGCTTCACGCCCTCGCGCATGTTCCACGCGACGAGCCCCGACAGCGCGACGGCGCTCGACGATGCGGACAAGCGGGCGCTGCGAGCTTTTCTCGAGCTCCTCTGACGCGCGGCGGAGGTGCACGGAGGAGGTCGCACCGCGCCACGCGGCGGTACGCACGATGCACGCTTCGCGGGTGCCATGAGCACTCACGAATCCAACTCGACCGAGCCGTTTCCGCCGGGCCCCGAGCCGCAGACGCTGCCCGACCCGAGCCCGAGCGGGCCCGAGGGACCGGAGCCGACGCAGCCCGAGGAGACGCCTTTCCCCGAGCCGAAGCAGTACCCGATCCATCCGGACATCCCGGTGCAGCCCATCCACGAGAACGATCCGACGCTCTGCTAGGG
>JAYTZB010001335.1:0-12390 GCA_043742085.1 Polyangiaceae bacterium | reverse complement strand
CGACGTTGCGGGGATTCTCGGCGTGCTCGATGACCTTGTCGCTGTATGCCATTTTGTCCTCGGTCCTGAACCTGGGTTTCGAATTCTTGTTCCGGGTGGGGTGCCAGGGGAGCGGCCGCGCTCCCCTTCAGGCGTGACCGCGTGCAAGGGGAGCGGCCGCGCTCCCCTTAGGCGGGCTCTCGCACGCTCTTCAGTGAGCGACCCAAGCGACGCTCTTGAGGTCGATTCCCTCTTTGTGCATTTCATACAAGGGAGACATGTCTCGCAGGTGCTTCACCTTCGCGATGACGAGCTCGGCCACGTAGTCGACCTCTTCCTCGGTGTTGAAGCGACCGAGGCCAAAGCGGATGCTCGAGTGCGCGAGCTCGTCGCCGACGCCGAGCGCGCGGAGGACGTAGCTCGGCTCGAGGCTCGCCGACGTGCACGCGGAGCCGGAGCTCACCGCGACGTCCTTGATCGCCATCATCATCGCCTCGCCCTCGACGAAGGCGAACGAGATGTTGAGGTTGCCCGGGAGCCGGTGCTCCATCGAGCCGTTGATGAAGCACTCCTCGAGAGAGCCCATGAGCTTCGTGCGAAGGCGCTCGCGGAGGGCGAGAATCCGCGCGTTGTCGGCCTTGCCCTCGGTCGTCATGATCTCGGCAGCCTTGCCGAAGCCGACGATGCTCGGGACGTTGAGCGTACCCGAACGCATTCCGCGCTCGTGACCGCCGCCATCCATCTGCGCGACGATGCGGACGCGCGGCTTGCTGCGACGAACGTAGAGAGCGCCGACGCCCTTCGGGCCGTACATCTTGTGCGCGGTGATGCTGGCGAGGTCGACGTTCATCTTCTGGACGTCGAAGTCCACCTTGCCGACGCCCTGGACGGCATCGGAGTGAAGGAGCACGCCCTTGGCGCGCGTGATCTTGCCGATGGCCTCGAGCGGCTGGACGGTGCCGATCTCGTTGTTGGCGAGCATCACCGAGACGAGGATCGTCTTGTCGGTGATGGCGGCCTCGACGGCGGCGGGATCGACGAGGCCGTCCTTGCCGACCGGGAGATACGTGACGCGAAAGCCCTCTTTTTCGAGGCGCTTGCACGTGTCGAGCACGGCCTTGTGCTCGATGACCGTCGTGATGATGTGGTCGCCCTTGTCCTTGTAGAACTCGGCCACGCCCTTGATGGCGACGTTGTTCGACTCGGTGGCGCCGGAGGTGAAGACGATCTCCTTCTCGCTCTGGGCGCCCACGAGCTTGGCGACGCGCTCGCGCGCGTAGTCGACGGCTTCTTCGGCAGCCCAGCCGAACGCATGGCTGCGGCTAGCGGCATTGCCGAACTTCTGCGTGAAGTACGGGATCATCTCCTCGAGCACGCGCGGGTCGACCGGCGTCGTCGAGTGGTAGTCCATGAAGATCGGGAGCTGGATGGCCATCGTCGTGTTCTCTCTTGCTTCCTTAGGAGCGAAATCCGGCGACCAGGTCGGGGACCGCTTGATCCGCCGCGTGGTGATCGCAGCACTGGCACGTCGGCAGGAGCCGATCGCGCTCGCAGAGTGAATCGCAGGCTTCGAGGTACTCGAGGCTCGCGAGCATCTCGCCCTCGAGCGCCTGGAGACGCGCGATCTGCGTGCGGGTCTCGGCGAGCTTCTTCGCGTAGACCTCGCGGACGCCGCCCATGGCCGACGATGCGGACTGGGTGCCCCCGTGGAGCTCGACGTCCTTCACGATCGCTTTGATGTCGGTGAGGCTGAACCCGAGGTCCTGGAGCTTCTGAATCCAGCGGATCCGGACGAGCGCCTCCGGACCGTAGAGCCGGTAGCGACCCTTCGAGCGGGCGGCCGGCTTCAGCAGGTCCATCTGCTCGTAGAGGTGGATGGCCCGGACCGTCTTGCCCGACTCGCGCGCAAGATCGCCTACTTGCATGAGCTCCGACACCAGACCGACGTCGTCGCCGGTGCGCGTCGTGGCGGCTCGCAGCTCTTGCGGGAGCAGGGGAAGTCGGACGTTGTTCATGGGTTGGGACCGGGGTGACCGCTACTCTCACGTAAACGTCAGAGTTGAAAGTCCGAAAGGGTTGATAGAAGAGGAGGGGCGCGGCGTCAAGGCTAACCCTAACGTTAACGTGAGCGTTATACCTAAGCAAGCGGGACCACGGCGGAACCGCGAGCGGCGAGGCCCGGTCGAGGGTCGTGGGGACGCGTCTGGTATGCTCGACCCGTGGCGCACGACGACGAGTCGACGCAGCCGATCGACATCGAGGCGCTGCGAAGCTCGCTGCCGACGGGGCGCGGAGGTGTGCGGGCGCCTTCGCCCGAGGCCGACGACGTGTCGGACCTGGCCGACGATTCGTTCGCGCTCGACGACGGAATCCCGAACGACGAGACCGACGAGCACACGACGGTAGGTCCCGCGCCGGTCACGCTCGGTTCCGACATGCCGGGGACGCTGCCGGCGCATCAGCTCGTGGAAGCGCTCGTCGCCGTGATGGGCGCCCGCTCCGAGCGGATCGATCGACTCGCGCAGACCGACGAGAACGACACCTCAGTTCCGGCGTTCGACGACAACGCGGCGCTTCCGTCCTTCGACATCGACGAGACCCACGGACCGCGCATCGCAGACGAGCACGACGACGAGCAAGAAGAAGCGGCGACCGCGACGCGACTCCCCTTCCCCGCCACGTGGGCGGCCGACATCGATGTGACCAGCATCTCTTCAGGGCGTGCCGCAGCGCCCGTGCGGGTGCCGGTGCCGGTGCCGGTGCAGGAGCCGCCGGAGCCGGTGACGCATCCCGCGGACGATCTCGACGAGACGCGCATGGGGCGCCTCGATCAGGCCGAGGTGCGCGCGATCTTCGCGACCGCCGAGGCCGGAGAGCAGACGGCGATCGCGTACAGCCCGCGCCCGTCGGCGCCCGCCATCGAGCCCGAGACCAGTCTGGCGCAGCATCCCCAGGTCATCGAGCCCGAGGGCATCGAGCCCGAGGGCATCGAGCCCGAGGTCATCGAGCCCGAGCCGGAGGAGATCGACGCGGAGCCCGACGTGCTCGAGGTCGACTCGATGGAGCTAGAGAGCGAGCCCGACATCGCCGAGCTCGCGAGCACCAGCGACGACCTCGGAGATTCGGGCGCCAGGGAGGTGCCTCCGAGCGAGCAGCGCGCGCCGGATCTCTTCGATCGGGGCGATCTACCGCGCTTCGCCATGACGTCGGCGGACGACATCTCGCTGCGCTCGAGCGGCGCGGACATCGTCCTCGGTACCGACGAGCCCGATCTGCAGATCGTGTCCACCGCCGTGCCCACGCTCGCGCGGCCCGACGCACGCGGGAGCCAGCAGGAGTCCGACGCGATCTCGGAGCCCGAGGAGATCGCTGCCGAGGATCTCTACGACGACGAGGTGTCGTACGACGACGAGGCCGGCGCTGCGACGCTGTTCGATCGCAAGGACGAACCGAAGCCAGCGCCGCAAGCGCGGAGACCGAGCATCGCGGCGCCCGCGGTCGCCTACCAACCGCCGGCGCCGGTCGGTCGTGCGCTGGGGCCGGCCTACGAGACCGACACGGACGAGGACGAGGAGCAGCTCCAGCGCGAGAACGGCTTCCGCGCGCTCGTCGACCTCTATCGCCTTCGTATGGCCGACGCGGACACCCCGATCGCGAAGGCCGCGCTCCTCCACAAGATCGCCAGCGTGCACGAGTACAAGCTCTGCGAGCCCGAAGACGCTTACTCGGCGCTCGTCGACGCGTTCGAGCTCCGACCGGGCGACGACGACATCGTGGCGTCGCTCGATCGCGTCGCGAAGGAGGCCGGCCGCGTGGGCGAGCTCGCCGATCGCGCGCGGAAGCACCTGCACACGGCGGACGTCGAGCTGAAGGTGATCCTCCTCGGGCACCTCATCTACTGGTACGAGCGCGTGCTCGGACGCGCCCAGGACATGTCCCCGTTCATGTCGGAGCTGGAGCGGCTCGACAAGACGCATCCCATCGCGCTCCGACGGCAGGCCCAGATGGCGGCCGCGAACGGCGATCTCAAGAGCCAGCGCGAGCTCCTCTTGCGCGCGCTCGATCGCACCGTCCGGCGCGAGGAGAAGGTCCATCTCCACATTGCCCTCGCGAGCGCGCATGCCGGCACCCCCGAGGCGATGAAGCACTACGAGGCGGCGGTCGCGAACGACCCGACCTCGGTGGTCGCGCTGCAAGGCCTCGAGCGCATCGGGCGGGAGCAAGGCAAGCACGCTCAGGTGGAGTGGTGCCTCGAGCGACAGATCGAGGTGGTATCGACCACCGCGGAGCGCATCGACGCGCTGCTCAAGCTCGCCGACCTGCACGAGACCAAGTACCTGAAGCGAGAGCGCGCCGCGGAGATCCTCGAGCGCGTGGTCGAGCAAGAGCCGTCGCATCCGCAGGCCCTCAAGGCCCTCGAGCGCTGTTATCACGCGCTGCGTGACTGGCCCAGCCTCGCCAAGGTGCTCCGTGCGCGCGCCGACAACACCTACGACAAGAAGCAGAAGACCGAGCTCCTCGAGCTCGCTGCCGAGGTCTTCGAGTCGAAGCTCGGCGATCCTGCGTCGGCCATCGAGGTGCATCGCGATCTCCTGGTCGTCGACCCGAAGCATCGGCGTGCGCTCGGCGATCTCGCGCGCCTCTACGAGAAGCTCGGCGACTGGGCGAACCTGTCGACGTACAAGGCGCGCGTCGCGGAGCTCGCGCCCTCGAAGCGTCAGGCTTCGCAGCTGCTCGTACAGCTCGGCGATTTCCTCTCCGCGCCCGACCGCGACGCCATCGCGGCCCGTCTCCAGTACGAGCGCGCGGTCGCGGTCGACGGGACCAACGCCGCCGCATGGGAGGCGCTCCAGCGGGTCGCTGCCGCGGCCGGTGACGATCGGCGTGTCGCCGAGTGCCTCGAACAGCGCGCACGCAACGTCGATGCTCCTCGCCAGCGTGCCGCTATCTTCGTCGAGCTCGCCAACCTCAATCTCGGTAACGGCGCCGAGCGCGCCGCGCGCGACGCGTTCGAGTCAGCCACCGCCGCCGATCCCACGAACGAGCTCGCCGCCGTGGCCATGCTCGACACCTTCACGCGCGAGGAGAAGTGGGCGCAGGCGGGGCCGCTCTGCGAGCTGCTGGTCAATGCTGCGAAGCGCGACGGCGACACGCGCGCGCTCTTCACGAGGCTCCGCCTGGCCACGCGTATCGGCGCAGCGCTCGGCGATCCCGATCGGGCGATGACGTCATCGCTCGCCGCGTTCGACATCGATCCCGACGATCAGGGCGCCATGGCCGATCTCGTTGCCGTATGCAGCCAATGCCGGGAGCAGCCACGCGTCATCGCCCGCGCGAAGGACGTGCTCATGCGCATCGCGAGCGGGCCGACGGTGCTCCCGCCCGGCGTGCTCGTCGCGCTCGCACAGCTCCAGCGCGACGGTGGCGACGTCGACGGCTCCGCCGCGATCCTCGAGCGCGCCATCGAGGGCGACCCGGACAACCAGGAGGTGCTGAAGGAGCTCTCCGAGGTGTACCTCGCGCAGGGCGACTTCCCTCGCTGCTGCAAGCTGAAGGTCGACATGGCCCGCAACGCCACCACCGCGGAGGCTCGTTTCAAGCTGCTCTGCGAGGCCGGCGAGATCTGGGCGCGCAAGGCCGACGAGCTCGACAAGGCGGCCACCATCTTCGAAGAGGCGCGCGCCATCAAGCCGCTCGACAACTGGCTGCTCCACACCCTGCTATGGCTCTACGGGGAGCGGCATCGGTGGGACGAGCTCTCGAACGTGCTCGAGAGCATCGCGCAGATCCACGAGAGCCCCGAGAAGAAGGCCAAGAGCTTCTTCGCGATGGCGCAGGTGGTCCTCGAGAAGGTCGGCGATCCCATCCGCGCCGCGCAGCTCTTCGATCAGGTCCTCGACATCGACAAGAAGCGCCTCGATGCCTTCGAGCAGCTCGTTCGCGTGCTCACGGAGGCGAAGGACTGGGAGTTCCTCGAGCGCTCGTACCGGAAGATGCTCGCCCGCATCAAGGACGACCCCGAGCCCAACGCCAACCTCCAGTTCGCGCTCTTCCACCAGCTCGGTCTCATCTATCGCGATCGGCTCGAGGACGCCGAACGCGCGTACGAGGCCCTCGAGGCGGCGGCGCGTCTCCGGCCCGACGACACCGCGGTGCGCAAGATCGTCACCGAGATCCTCGTCGTCACCGACAACCTCGACAACGCCGTGCAGCGTACGCGCGAGATGATCGAGCGCGATCCCCACGACGCCGAGCTCTACTCCGAGCTCTACGAGCTGTTCCTGCGACAGCATGCGTTCGACAAGGCGTGGTGCGCGGTCAACGTGCTGGCGCAGATGCGCGACCCCTCGGCGGAGCAGAAGCGCTTCCACGAGGACTACGCGCCGATGCCGCTCGCGGAGATCCCCGGCCAGATCGTGGAGCAGGCGTGGCAATCGCACGTGCTGCATGCCGATCTCGATCGGACGCTGACCACGCTCTTCTCGCGCATGACACCGGCGGTCGCGCGCATGCGCTACGCGCAGCTGCGTCCCGAGCAGATGATGCACGCGCAGGGGCGGCCGTTCACGAACCAGCACTCGCGCCTCTACGAGGCCATCCGGATCACGTTCGCGAACGCTTCGGAGATCCTGCACATGACGGCGCCCGAGCTGCTGCTCGGCGACCCCAGCTCCCCCGTGCCTTTCGCACCCGCGCTTGCGCCATTCGGCGCGGTGAACGTGGCCGTACCCGCGGCAGAGGCGCGCGGTGATTGCCTGATCTACGTCGTGGGAAAGCGGCTCGCCGAGCAGAGGCCCGAGCTGCTTGCGCGCGCGTTCTTCCCGGCGGTCTCCGATCTCACGAGCCTGCTGGCGGCCGCGGTACGCGTCGGTCGTCAGGAGGGCGCGAAGGACAAGGTCGGCGCCGCGCTCGATGCGAGCCTGAACGCCGTGCTCATGCCGCAGGAGCGCGAGGGCATCCGCGCGGTGGTGATGCAGGCCTCGATGGCGGGGGGCCTCGTCGACGTGAAGCGGTGGTCGCAAGCCGCAGACCTCTCGAGCATGCGCGCCGGTCTCCTGTTGTGCGGAAACGTCGGCCAGGCGCGGAAGACGATCCTGGCCGAGCCGCAGTCCACCGCCGATCTGCCGCCACGGGAGAAGATCGGCGAGCTGTACAAGTTCGCTACGAGCGATCTCTATGCGGATTTGCGGGGCGCCATCGGCGTGGCCGTACAGGACTGAGACACGCGCAACGGTCTGCGCTGTTCGCGCGAGGATCGACGCATCGGAAATTGATACGGACGGGCTTGGGTCAGCTCTTCGTCATGACTCGGGCCGGCGCGTGCAACCGCGTGGCGGGACCTGATACCATCCGATAGATCAATTCGTTGCCGGATGAACACGAAGAGACCGCGGACGTTCCCGACTCCGCGACTGCCGCTCGGCTCGCTCCCGGGCAACAGCTCGCCTACTGGAAGGCGCAGCTAGCGGACGCCCCAGCGGCGCTCGAGCTTCCGCTCGACCGGTCGCGACCCGCACGAAAAGGTGAGCGGCGAGCGAGGGCCCCGCTCGCACTACCGAGCGGTCTCGGCGCCGCCGTCAGCGCATTTGCCGCGCGCGAGGACGTGACTTCACACGGTGTGCTGCTCGCCGCCTTTGCGATGCTCCTCGCGCGTCACACCGGGCAGACCGATGTCGTGATCGGAGGCGGATCGAACGTCGAGCCTCTACCGCTTCGTCTTGCGCTGCACGGCGAGCCCACGTTCCACGACGTCGTCGATCGGGCGATGGCAGCGCTGCTCGGCGCCGCGGACCACGATGACGTCTCCGTGCAGCAGATCGCGGCGGCCCTCGGCCTCGAGCAGGACGCGAGTCGGGCGCCGTTGTTCCAGGTGGTCCTCACGCATCAGGACGAGCACGACCACGAGGCTTCACGCGCGCTCACGGGCTTCGACCTCGTACTCTCGTTGGAGACGCGCGGCGACGAGCTCGGCGGCACCCTCGCGTACGACGTCGATCTCTTCGACGCCTCCACGGCAGCGCGAATCGCGGAACGCTATGGCGTGCTGCTCGAGGCCGCCCTCCAGCGTCCGTCCGAGCGCGCAGCGACATTGCCGGTGATGACCGATGCCGAGCGCGAGCGTGTGCTCGTGACCTGGAACGCCACTGCGTCGGCCCACGCGCGCGAGCAGACTGTTCACGGCATGTTCGAGGCGCAGGTCGATCGCTCGCCCGACGCCGTCGCCGTGACCTTCGCCGAGACGCGCGTCACCTACCGCGAGCTGGACGAGCGCGCCAATCGCGTCGCGCACTGGCTCCTCGCACATGGCGTCCGCGTCGGGGATCGCGTCGCCCTCGAGATCGGCCGAAGCCACGACATGGTGTCGGCCGTGCTCGGGGTGATGAAGGCGGGAGGCGCGTACGTCCCCATCGATCCCACGCTGCCCGATGATCGCAGAGCGTTCATGAAGGCGGACGCGGACGCGACGATCGTGCTCGACGACCTGCGGCTCGCGGCGGCCGTCTCCGGAAGCGATCGTGGTGGCGCCGTCCGCCCGGTCGTCGCCGTGGCTCCTCACGAGCTCGCATACGTTCTCTACACGTCAGGGTCCACCGGGCGACCCAAGGGCGTCATGGTCGAGCACCGTAACGTGTCGAACCTCCTCGTGTCGCTCGCGTACGAGCCTGGGATCGCGAGCTCGGAGATCACGCTCTCGCTCACCACGCTCTCGTTCGACGTGTCGGTCGCCGAGCTGCTGCTCCCGCTCGTCTTCGGCGCAGAGGTGGTGGTCGGCACGCGAGAGGACGCGCGCGACCCCGCGCTCATCGCTGCCCTCATCGAGAAGACCGGCGCGCGCACGTTCGGCGGGACCCCCGCGACGTGGCGGATGATGGTCGATGCCGGATGGCGGCCGGACCCCGGAATGGAGATCCACTGCGCCGGCGAGGCCCTCCCACGTGAGCTCGCCGATGCGCTCGTCGAGCGAGGCGCGGTGCTGTGGAACCTGTACGGGCCGACCGAGGCCACGGTCTATGCGTCCGGCGTCGAAGCTCGGCGCGGTGAGCGCATCACCATCGGGCGGCCGCTCCGCAATACGCAGCTCTACGTCGTCGACGCGCTCCTGCAACCGGTGCCCATCGGCGTCGCTGGTGAGCTCTGCATCGGGGGCGAAGGCGTCGCGCGCGGTTACCTCGGAAAGCCGGAGCTGACGGCAGAGAAGTTCGTGCGCGATCCCTTCGCGCCCGAGCTCGGCGCGCGGATGTACCGCACCGGTGACCTCGCGCGGTGGCTGCCATCGGGCGAGGTGGAGTACCTCGGGCGCCTCGACCACCAGGTGAAGATCCGCGGCTATCGCATCGAGCTCGGAGAGATCGAGTCGGTCCTCGCGTTGTGCGAGGGCGTGCGAACGGCTGTCGTCCTCGCGCGCGAGGACGTTCCGGGTGATAAACGGCTCGTCGCGTACGTGATCGCCAAGGCCGACGAGGCCTTCGACCCCGAGCGCGCGCGCCAGACGCTCGCGCAGAAGCTTCCCGAGTACATGATCCCGAGCGCGTTCGTCGAGCTCGCCGCGCTGCCCGTCAATGCAACGGGCAAGATCGATCGTCGAGCTCTTCCCGCGCCCGATTTCAGCGCCGCGGGGGCGACCTATCGCGCGCCCGGCACGCCCACCGAGAGAGCGCTCGCGCAGATCTGGTGCCAGCTCCTGCGCATCGACCGGGTCGGAGTCGACGACGACTTCTTCCGACTCGGTGGCCACTCGCTGCTCGCCACGCGCGTCGTCTCCCACGTTCGCTCGGTCCTCCACGTCGCGGTTCCGCTGCGCGCGGTGTTCGAGGCGGACACCCTCGGAGCACTCGCTCGCAGCATCGACGCGCTCGAGAAGGTCACCGAGGAGTCGCCGCTCTCGCGCGTCCAGCGCCGCGGACCGATCCCCGCATCCTCCGCGCAGGCTCGGCTCTGGTTTCTCGATCAGCTCTCGCCGGGCTCGAACAGCTACAACGTCCCGCTCGCGCTTCGGCTCGACGGCGAGCTCGACGCGGACGTGCTCGAGCGCGCGATCGCCGAGCTCGTGCTCCGACACGAGCCGCTCCGGACGACGTTCAGGGCGATCGACGGTCGACCGCATCAGGTCATCGATCGCTCGGTCACCTTCCGGTTGCGACGTGAGCGCGCATCTTCGAGCGCGGCGCTGGACGCGCTCATCAGGGAGATGGTGCGCGCTCCTTTCGATCTCGCGGCCGGTCCCGTCATGCGCGCCATGCTCGTGAGCTCGCACGACGATCCGCGCGGTCATGTCCTCGTGCTGTGCATCCATCACATCGCTACCGACGGCTGGTCGATGGGGGTCCTGCTGCGGGAGCTCTCGGTCCTGTACGATGCTTTCGCGCGTGGGGCACCGTCGCCGCTGCCGCCCCTTCCCGTCGAGTACGCGGACTTCGCCGTCTGGCGCGCGTCTGCGCTGGTGGGCCCGGAGCTCGCCGGGGAGCTGGGCTTCTGGAAGGACGTCCTCGAGGGTGCTCCGCGGACGCTCGACCTACCGACGGATCGACCGCGGCCGCCCGTGCGTGCGCTTCGAGGTGGCAGCGTGCCCGTGCACATTCCGCGCGAGACCGCCGACGGCATCCGCGCGCTCGGGCGGCGTGACGCGGCAACCCCGTTCATGATCTTGCTCGCCGCCTATCAGGCGGTGCTCTCGCGATGGTCTGGCCAGGACGACATCGTCGTCGGTGCCGCGGTCGCCAACCGGCCACGCGAGGAGCTCGAAGGCCTCGTGGGCTTCTTCGTGAACACGCTTCCGCTGCGCACCAAGCTCGACGGCGCGCCGACGTTCGCAGAAGTCGTGCGCCGCGTGAAGCAGACCTGCCTCGCGGCGTACGCGCATCAGGACGTCCAGTTCGAGCAGATCGTCGACGCGCTCGCCGCGCCACGCGAACCTCACACCACCCCTGTTTTCCAGGCGATGTTCGCGCTGCAGGACGCCGCGAACGACCACCTGGTGCTCGATGGGATCACGGTGCATGACGAGCCCTCGGGGTTCGCCTCGGCGAAGTTCGATCTGACGCTCTCGCTCGGAGAAGCAGCGGACGGAATGCGCGGCGAGCTCGAATACGACAAGGCGCTCTTCGATCGTTCGACCATGACCCGATTCGCCGAGCACCTGGGCGTCTTCCTCGAGGCGGCGGTGCGTGCGCCCGAGGAGCGCGTCGCGCTGCTGCCGTTGATGACCGAGGTCGAACGCCAGCGCGTGGTGGTGGAGTGGAACGCGACGGCTCGCATCCAGCCTCGGATACCGCGCATCGACGTGCTCTTCGCGGAGCAGGCACGCGCCGGCCCCGACCGCATCGCGCTCTCGATGAGCGGTCGCAAGATGACCTACGCGGACCTCGACGCGAGGTCTTCGGCCCTCGCGCATCGTCTGCGCGCGCACGGCGTGGGACCCGAGGTGATGGTCGGCATCACGACCACGCGCTCGTTCGACCTCGTCGTCGGGCTGCTCGCCATCCTCAAGGCTGGCGGCGCGTACGTCCCGTTCGATCCTTCGCATCCCGCCGAGCGCGCCGCGATCCTCGCAGACGAGGCGGGCGTCCATCTGGTCCTCGACCCCGGTGGGGAGCTATCACTTCCGGCGGGCGTGATCCGCGTGGGCGCGGACGACGCGAGCACGCCCACGCCGATGGTCGAGCGCGCGCTCGACGACCTCGCGCTCTCCCCACGCGACGCCGCATACGTCCTGTTCACGTCGGGCTCCACGGGGCGCCCGAAAGGCGTGATCGTCGAGCACCGATCGGTGGTTCGACTCGTTCGCGAGACCGACGTCGCCACCTTCACGCCAGCGGACGTCTGCCTCCTGAACGCCCCGCTCGCGTTCGACGCGTCGACGCTGGAGATCTGGGGTCCGCTCCTGGGCGGCGCACGGCTAGCGATCGCGCCGCCCGGCGTCTCCGGGATCGCAGAGCTCGGTGGGATCATCGCCGCGGAGCAGGTCACCTTTCTCTGGCTGACGTCCGCTCTGTTCCAGCAGTTCGTCGAGCACGGGCTCGGATCGCTCGGCTCCGTTCGGGAGCTCTTCGCCGGGGGCGACGTGCTCTCGGTCGCTCATGTGGAGCGCGTGCGACGCGATGCGCCGCGCGTACGCCTGGTCAACGGCTACGGGCCGACCGAGAACACGACGTTCACGACGTGTCACGAGATTCACGAGGTCGTCCCGGGCAAGAGCATTCCGATCGGGCGGCCGATCGCCAACACCACCACCTACGTCCTCGATGCGCACGGTCGCCCCGCCCCCATCGGAGTGGTCGGAGAGCTGTACACGGGTGGTCTCGGCGTGGCGCGCGGCTACATCCAGCGCCCCGCGCTGACGGCGGAGAAGTTCGTTCCCGACCCGTTCTCGGACGAGCCTGACGCACGCCTCTATCGAACCGGCGATCTCGT
>JAYTZB010001334.1:0-1763 GCA_043742085.1 Polyangiaceae bacterium | reverse complement strand
AGGAACCCGTAGACGTCCTGCGCGGTGTTCTTCTCGTCCTCGGTGAAGACCTCGACCAGGTACTTGAGCGCCTCCGCCTGGAGCTCGTCGAGCTGCTTCCGCTGCGCGGCGTTGGCCTTGGCGCCTCCGCTCGACGTATCCGCGACCTCGAAGACGCTGACGAAGCGCTTGGCGGCCTCCTCGCTGCGGCCGAGACGCCACATGCACCAGGCGCTCTTGAAGAGAGCGAGCCCGTAGAGATCGCTGTTCTTGTATTTCAGTACTTCTTCGTATTCGACCAGCGCTGCTTGGTAATCGTATTTGCCATTGAACAAGGACTCGGCGCGCGCCATGTGGGCGTCGGCGACGAACCGCGAGCGCGGGAAGTCCTTGAGGATGCGGTTGAAGCGATCGAGCGCCTCGTCCTGCTTGCCCTGCTCGTAGGCGAGGAAGCCGTCGATGTAGAGCGCGAGGTCGTACTGGTTGAACCAGGGATAGTCTTTGAGGACGCGCGCGAACAGATCGCGCGAGGGCTGGAAGTTGGGGTCGATGCTCGGACCGCGCTGGTCGACGGGCTTCGCCTCCCAGGCCTTGAAGCGCTCCACGAACTGCTCGCGCTCGAGCTCCCACTTGAGCTCGCCGAGCCGGAGGAGCGCCTCGGGCATCTCGCGGGCCTCCCGCGGCGTCTCCGCGACGAACGTGCCGAGGAGGCCAATGGCCTCGGAGCGCAGCGACTTGATCTGCGTGACGTCGCGATCGATGCGCGCCTCGAGCTGCTTCTCGAGCTGCTTTCGCAGCGCATCGGGGAGCTTCGGTCCATTGGCCGCGGGACGTCCGCCCGGTCCGGTGAGCGCGGCCGAGCCGGTGCCGGCTCCCCCTGCGCCGCGCTTCGCCCCCGGCTTCGCGGTGGGCTTCGCGACGATGGCGGTCTCGCTCGCGGCGCGCACGCGGTCCGAGCCCGACGTCGCCGGCGTGGTCGCCGGCGTCGTGTTCAGGACCGAGGGGTCGGCGGCGGGCTTGCTCCGATCGTTCGGCGCCGCATGCGCGTGGACGACCGTGCACGCGAGCGCGGCAGCCCATGCAGAAGCGAGCGAGCGAGCGCGTGAGCCCACGGGCCGATGATACACTAGTGCGTGTCGAGGCCACGCCACGGCTTGGGGATGAGCGCCCAGTGGCCGTTGAGGTAGACGAGGCCGTCGAACGTGTTTCCGTCGGTCTTGCCGGGCTCGACGAAGCGGAAGGCATAGATGGTCGCCGTGCCGACGAGGTGCGATGCGACGATCGCGTACGGGGCCGGGAGCGCCTTCGACTTCTCGTTCTTGGCCTTGATGTCGGCGACCGTCGCGGAGGCCATCTGCACCTCGGTCTGCCCCGGCCGCGCGCTGACGACGAAGGTGCCCTTGTCCCACTCGGGAGAGTAGACGCGGTCGATCTTGGCGGCGGTGGCGGCGTCGAAGAGGGACCTGTAGTCGGCGGAGGTCGGGCGGAGACCGCGCGACAGCGCTGCAGCGTCGACGCCGGGCTTCGCGAGCTCGGAGACGAGGGCCTTCGCGCCGGCCGCGGTGTTGGGGAAGGACGCGAGGTCGGGGAGCGGCGGGGGCGCGGATGCGGATGCGAATGCGGATGCGGATGCGGACGCGGATGCGGACGCGGACGCGGACGCGGGAGGCGGAGGGAGCGGGGGCGGGACGCCGTCCGCGCCTTTCGAGCACGCAAGGACGAGGAGGGTCAGGGCGAGCACGCCGGCGCGGTCCATCATGAGCGTCCGCACGATGCGGGTCATC
>JAYTZB010001333.1:0-1704 GCA_043742085.1 Polyangiaceae bacterium | reverse complement strand
AGCCACTCGAAGGGATGCCCGCGCGCGAGCGAGCGTGCGAAGTCGAAGTGGATGTAGACGTCGTCGAGCGGAGCCGGAAAGAAGCCACGCGCGGCCTCGAGCGACGGCACCCAGAAGACCGCTCCCACCGCGGCCGCGAGGACGACAGCGGCCACGAAAGGCCCGAGCTTAGGGGTCGCAGGTAGCCGCATTTTACGCTGGGCGGCCTGCATGCTAGCCCGATTGCCATGGACCGCGATGCTGCACACTGGGAAGCCGTCGACGAAGCTGCCGAGCTGATGCACGAGGAGCGTTTCCACGAGGCGCTACGCGTGCTGCGCGACGTCGTGACGGCCGACCCGACGAATGCCTATGCGTTCTTCTTCATGGGGCAGGCGCTCTACGAGGTCGGTGAGATGGAGCCGGCGCGCGACGCGTATCGGGCGTGTCTGAACCTGGCGCCGAAGCACCTCGGTGCGCGTATCGCGATCACCCACGTGGAGCGCAAGCTCGGTCGCCTTCGCGAGGCCATCAAGGAAGGCATGCTCGCCGTCGAGCAGTCGCCGCAAGATGCCGACGCGCTCTACGCGGTCGGCCTCGCGTACGCAGCGCGTGGCGACAACCCGGCCGCGCGTCGCTACCTCGAGGCGTTCCTCAAGGCGAAGCCCGAGCTCGAGACGCGCCTCGAGGTCGAAGCGCTCCTCTCCACGATGATCGACTGACGCGCTACTGCGCGCAGTTCTCGAGACGGATCTGCACGTGGCTCGTGCAGAGCTGCTGGGACTGCACGTTGTTCGCCTCCGCGCAGTCGACGTTCGCCCAGATGCGTCCTGCAGCGACCGCCTGACCGGCGACCGTGTCGTACGTGACGACGCAGGCGTCGCTCTTGAAGGTCTCGCCGAGCTTCGTGAGGTTCACGGTGACGTTGGGGCTCTCGCCGCTGGCGGCGACGTGTCCGAACATCGATACCGCGCCGCCGGTCGCTCCGGTGAGCTGCGCGGTCGCCTTGACCTGGAAGCCGTCGCCCTCGGCGGTGACGGAGCACGAGATCGACACGTTGCCTTGCTGGTCCGCGGCGCCATCGTCGACGGGGCGCACCGGATCGATGAGCGGCGCCGCCGGATCGCCGTTCATGTGACCGAGCTGCGGGTTGCCGAAGCTTCCGATCGTGAACCACGTGCCGGTCTTGCCGCACATGGCTGCCGGGTGCTTGCCGGGCGCGACCGTGCTGTCGAAGGTGACGCGGGGCGTCGCCTGCGCGGGGTCGGAGCAACCGACCGACGCGGCGCTGATGACGAGGCCAAAGCAGACGATCGCGAAGAGGTGGTGTCGACGGAACATCGGATCTCCCGTGGAAAGAAAGGCAGGCCGGGACAGCGGCCCCTGCATTCTACATCATCGAGCGCGATTCCGCGCTTTCGCGGCGGATCGCGGGCGTCAGGCCTTCGCGGCGGCCTGGAAGCCTCGGTCCAGGTCTTCGGCGAGGTCATCGACGTCCTCGAGGCCGACGCTCAACCGGATGAGGCCGTCGCCGATGCCGAGGCTCGCGCGAACGTCGGCCGGCACGCTGGCGTGCGTCATGATCGCCGGGTGCTCGGCGAGGGACTCGACACCGCCGAGGCTCTCCGCGCAGACGAAGACGCGCAAGGATTCGAGGAAGGCCTTCGCTGCGCCGAGGCCGCCGGCGAGCTCGAAGCTGATCATCCCGCCGGGCGCCTTCATCTG
>JAYTZB010001332.1:0-5532 GCA_043742085.1 Polyangiaceae bacterium | reverse complement strand
CCAGAACGCCTCGTCGCCGAACGTGTCGTAGCGAAACGTGTGGCGACCCTCGTCGATCATCTTCTGCGCGTTGGCAGCGATCGGATCGAGGACGGCAGGCGTGGTGGTGTCGCCGCTCGGCGCGTCGGCGAGCGGAGGCGGTGTGGTGCCGGTGGGTGCGCCGGTACAGCTCGCCGCTGGCCCACTTCCGGGTCCAGGAGTCGCCGCAGCGGGGTCATCGGAGCTGCAATCGATGATCGCGACGGCTGCGACGAGCCCCAGCGATAGCGCGAGCACGGTGGTCATCAGCGGACCGGAGATCTTCTTGGGCCTCATGGGCGAGCTGATTCGCGGATGCCCATTTGGTTGCAGCGAAGGCCTAAAAAGCTGCCATGACTCTTTTTCGGGAACCCTTTTGCAGCGAGAAGCTCCCTTGATCGTGATCGAAGCGTCTCTGACGGACGACGAGATCGTCGAGAAGGTCCGCGCCGGCCAGGGCGATCTGTTCGTGCACCTCATGCGACGTCACAACGCACGGGTGTATCGCGCCGCCCGCGCCATCCTTCGCGACGACGCCGAGGCCGAGGACGTGATGCAGGACGCCTACGTCCGCGCCTACGAGCATCTCGCCGACTTCGAGGGCCGCGCGAAGTTCTCGACCTGGGTGACGCGCATCGCCGTCAACGAGGCGCTGCTCCGCCTCCGTCGCAGCAAGCGCTTCGATCCGCTCGACACCCACAGCGACCAGGAGCCGTCGATGTCCGCGCCTTCGTCTTCGAGCCCGGAACAGCAAGCGAGCGACGTCGAGATGCGAGCGGTCCTCGAGAAGGCCGTGGGCCAGCTCCCCGACGAGTTCCGCGCCGTGTTCGTCCTGCGCGCCGTCGAAGGGATGAGCGGCGCCGAGACCGCGGAGTGCCTGGGCATCGCCGAGGAGACGGTCAAGACGCGCCTCCATCGCGCGCGCGGTCGTCTCCAGGAGATGCTGCTCTCCAGCATCGAGCCGGTGGTGCCGACGCTCTACGAATTCCATCTCCTTCGTTGCGACCGCGTCGTCGCCGCGGTGATGGCGCGCATCACGAAGTGACCGCGCGAGCGTCGCGAGGGTGTTGCTGGGAGTGTGGCGCTTCGGCGGCGGCGTGGCGCCCAGGCGCGCCGTGCCTGCAAAAAGGCCTGAAACAAGCGGGATCCGCGCCGCGCACGGGCTGTGCAGTGCGCGCTGCATGACCCGTTCGCCCGCGCTCGCGCTCACCCGCCGTTCCTTCACGAGGCTCTCGATGATGACGGTGGTGGCCGGCATCTTCGGCCTCTCCGTTGCCGCACCGGCTCACGCCGCGGAGAAGCTGAAGTTCGAGCTCTACGCCGACAAAGCCGGCGAGTTCCGCTGGCGCCTCAAGGCCGGCAACGGCGAGACGCTGGCCACGTCGGGCCAGGGCTACAAGAACAAGGCCGATGCGAAGAACGGCATCGAGCGCATCAAGGCCGATGCCGACAAGCTCACCTTCGAGACCTACGAGGATGCGAAGCACGAGTACCGCTGGCGCCTCAAGGCCAAGAACGGGCAGATCATCGGCTCGTCCTCGGAGGGGTACAAGGCCAAGGCCGACGCCGAGCACGCGGTCGCGCTGATCAAGGACGGCGCGAAGGACGCGACCGTCACCGACGAGACCAAGAGCTGACGCTGAGCTACTCGACGAGCTCCGTCACGAGCGCGAACGTCGTCACGTCGATCTCCTTCACGGCGTAGAGGCGTGATGGGACGGTGGGCGTGAAGCGCGCGCAGCCCGTTGCGGCGACCTCGTAGATGGTGGCGATCGGTCGGACCACCTCGAAGGCGCGCGTCGCGACGTCGAACGAGTCGTGGACGAAGTGCGCGTCGGCGCCGGCCTCGCATCCCGTGGGAAGCGCGAAGGCGGGCTCGCTGCAGCCTGGGTCCGCGAAGAACGCGACGCCCGCGCTCGCGGCTGGCAAGCAACGAAGCGAGCCGTCGGCGATCGGATACACGGCGCATGGCTCGCTCGTCACGCCGTCGATGAGGTCGGTCCACGTCACCGGCGTGTCGCCGCGCGCCCCGGCGCCGCGACGTCGTACCCGGC
This sequence comes from Polyangiaceae bacterium, assembly GCA_043742085.1. Classification (GTDB taxonomy): domain Bacteria; phylum Myxococcota_A; class Polyangia; order Polyangiales; family Polyangiaceae; genus Labilithrix. The sequence continues at coordinate 3,460 of JAYTZB010001332.1, read as the reverse complement.
TCGTCCCGACGTCCGTGGCGACCACCGGCTCGAACGCTTCGTCTTCGATCGGCGCGCCGACCCGATACGCGAGCAAGCCGGCCGGAAGGCCCGCGACGCAGGCGTTCTTCGCATCGAGGCGGAACACCGACTCGAGCGTGCTACCGAGCGCGAAGAGCTTGCCGGTGCCGCAGAGGCCCTCGAGCGCGATCACCGCGGTGAGCGGGCACGTCGCGGTGCGTCCGATCTTGGACGCGATCTGAACGGTGCACGTCGCGTCGGCGAAGAGCGGCTCGCCGGCGCCCACGAACGCCGGCCGCGCGGGCAGCCAGCGTAGCGTGCCGTTCGGGGTCGCGCCCACGCGTACCGCCTCGCTGCGGACGAGATCGTAGCCGCCGATGGTATGCCGCGACCCGTCGCTTCCCACGAGGACGCGAACGCCGATGCGCCCCGGTCGGATCTCGATGGCCTCGACGGCGCTGACGAACGTGTCCGGAGGAGCGAGCTCACCGAGCGCTTGAACGATCGCGCTCCCGGACGCGACGCAGGCGCCTCCTCCATCACGAGTGAACGTGCGCCGCGTCATCGGCGGCAGCGCGCGATGCACCTCGGGCGCGGTCGCGCAGGCGTCGTTCGGCTCGACCATCGCGTACGTCGCCGGACCGGCCATGGGCGCCCTCGCCACCGGCATCGTGCACGCCTTGTCGAGGTAGGGCCCGACGTCCTCCCGGTGACGCGCGACGCCGTCGGGAACGCAGTAGGACGTGCCGCCCGGGCCGACATGCACGCCGTCCTGGCCCTCGAAGGCGCAGTCGGCGTCGAGGATCACGTCGTGCCAGCCCGCGAGCACCTCGACGACGCCTTCGACGACGTGGTAGCGCGCGCGCAGGCGCGAGCCGCTCACGAAATCACGCGGGGGGACGACCACCACTGCCGTACCCGTGGCGTCGACGCGCGGAGCCGCGACGTCTCCGAGGTTGCATGCGTGCAAGGTGCACGCACCGAGCAGCAGAGCGAGGGCGACCGGCGCGGAGCGAGCGCCGGCGCGCACGGCGCTCAGTGCCCGAGGCTGCCGTTGGACTGCTGGACCTGCTCGCAACGATCCATGCACGCGGGATCGTCGTTGCACTGGCGCGAGCAGTCGGCGGTGCGACCCCGCTTCTTCTCGCACTTGGGATCGCGCTCGCACTTCAGCGGATCCTGCGCCGCCGCGGCTTGCAGCTTGTTGCATGCGGGCAGCGCGCCCACCGAGACGAGCGCGCTCGCCACGAGCAGCCCCGCGATCAGCGCGCGCATCACCGCACCACCTGCCCACCCGCCGGCGGACGCGTGCGCTCGACGGGCGGACGCGCGCGGAGGCACTTGTCGATCGCGGGCTCGAGGGTCTTCATCGTGGTCGGAAGCACGCCGAACGGGCCTTTGCCCGGCGGCCGTCCCATCACGGGCGCGAAGATGCGCGACCAGTCCATCGTGTCGGCGACGCTGAGCCAGACGAAGAGCGCGCGGCCCTTGATGTTCTCGTAAGGGACGCCGCCGCCTTGCCCGCCCCACCACACGCGCGAGTCGTGGCTGTTGTTTCGGTTGTCGCCCATCACCCAGACCTCGCCGGGCTTCGCGTAGAACGGGCCTTGGTAGTCGGTCTGCGGGCTCTGACGATCGTAGAGCGTGAGGAACGCCTCGTCCTCGAGGAACTCCACGAAGAGCTCGCCCTCGTGACGGCTCGAGTCCTGCGACTCGACGTAGGAGTACGCGCCGGCGTAGCAGCTCGGCACCTCCCAGCCGTTGATGATCGGGTGACCTCCGCGTGCCTCGAGGCGATCGCCGGGGATGGCAATGACGCGCTTGATGAAGTCCTGATCGGGATGCTCGGGATACGCGAACACGATGACGTCGCCGCGCTCGGGCGGCATGTGCGACCAAAGACGCTTGTGCGTGTACGGGATGGCCGGGCCGTACGTGAACTTGTTCACGAAGATGTGGTCGCCGACCTGGAGCGTCGGGATCATCGAGCCGCTCGGGATCTTGAAGGCCTCGACGACGAACGCGCGGAGAGCCATGGCGACGGCGATGGCGACGAGGATCGACTCGGCGTACTCGCGGACCTCGCTCTTGCGCCAGCGGCCGAGGCGGACGTCGACCTCGCCGTCGGCCCTCACGAGCGCATCGACGAAGCCCTCCTCGTCGAAGGGCTCCCGCTCCATCGCGTCCTCGAGGGCATCGAGATCCGCACGGAGCTTGTCCCGTTCCTTCGGCGACAGATCGCGCTTGATGGCGTCGCGATGCCTTTCGAGGATCGACTCCGCCTCCTCGAGCAGGGAGCGCGCGCGCTCGAACGGACCGCGAAGGCCCTTCGGTAGATCGGAGCGGAGCGGCGGATGCGCGTGGTACGCGAGCGGCAGATGATGGCGCACCGTCCACATCGCCATCTCGAAGAGCGTGAACGTGAGGATGCCGACGGGCACGGGCTGCTCGCGCACCCAGGTCTCGATCCAGCCGAGCGCTCCGCCGTGATCGATGCCGCTCGGCGGCGTCAGCGCCCAGACGAGGATGCATGCGAGCGCGAAGGGCGTGAGGACGAACCACAGGCCCCAGTACGCGGTGCGCAGGAGCTTCTTCGGCGGCGGGGGAAGCGACTTGTGGTCGCCGCGCTCTTCCTTGACGGCGGCGCGCGCAGGCGCCACGCGCTCGGGCCGCGCGCTGCTCTTCACGTCGTCGTCGTCGTCGTCGTCGTCCTCGTCGTCCTCGTGGTCTTCGTCGTGCGGCGGGACCGAGCGCGGCGGAGTCGAATCCGCCTTTACGACGTCCGTCGTGTCGTCCGCAGGCGTCGCTTCGATCTCTCCGTCCTTCTTCGTCACGAGCCGTCGCCGATCTGGATGAGGTAGTTGACCACCGCCGCGCGGTCGTCGAGAGCGCTGACCGGCGGGTTGGAGGTCCCGGCCGTCGAGGTGTTGTCGAACACCACGTAGTACATCCCCGGGGGAACCGGAATCGCGCGCTTCCATTCCGCGCCCTGCTGGACCACGTCCGACAGGATCGGCGCTGCGGCAAGGGGCCCGCTCTGCGGGTACTCGAAGTAGAGCTGGAGCGACGCGTCGCCCTCGGCCTTGCGCATCAGCATCACGTCGACGGCCGGCGCGCCGTCGAGCTGGGCGGTGACGAAGAGCGCCTTGCCGTCGCCTTCGACCTTGATCGGCCCCACGAAGTCGCGCTGGTTCTGGTGCACCTCGACGCGCTCGTTCTCGTACGTGATCCGGTCTTTGCCCTTCACCTGGTACGGGTGGAAGGGCTTCTGGCCGAGCGGCAGGATCCCCAGCGAGAAGTCGTCGACGTTGGTGTCCGAGTAGTGGACGACCGTGAAGCCCTCGTTGAGCTTCTTGCCGACGAGCTGCTTGCCGAAGTTGTCACCAACCGACGTGAGCTGGTTGAGGACGTTGGCGGCGGCGCCTTCGATGCGATGGACGAGGAAGTTGCTGGCGTCGAC
>JAYTZB010001331.1:0-12844 GCA_043742085.1 Polyangiaceae bacterium | reverse complement strand
AGGTGCTCTGCACGCTCGGCGAGGCGGCGCGCGAGACGCTCCGCGACGGCGACGTGCTCGCGCGCATCGGCGGCGACGAGTTCGCGATCATGCTCGTCGATGCGTCCCCGGCCGAGGCTGCCGCGGCGGTCGGTCGCCTGCGTGCGCGCTTCGAGGAGCTCACCGCTCCGCTCGGCACGTCCTTCTCGGCGGGCATCGTGCTCGCGGGAATGGGCGAGGCGGCGGAGCGCGTCGTCATGCGCGCCGATCAGGCGATGTACCGCGAGAAGCGCCTGCGCGCCGCAGCGCTCTCCGGCTGAGCGTCCGATCCTCGCGATCGCGTTCTGACCTGGTATTCTGGACCCCGTGACCGCCTTCCCCTCGCGCTTCGTCAATCTGTCGGCGGCGCGGTTGCGCTTCGGCGACCGTGTCGATCGGCTCGGGCACTTCCTCACGAAGGTCGACGAGCCCGCGGATCGCGTCGTCGATGCCATCGAGTCCCTGCCGCGCGGAGAAGGCTGGCGTCTCTTCGAGCAGGGCCTGCGTGGCGGGTCGCGCGCGATCCCCAGCGCGCCCGCGGCGATGCGTGACTTGCTCGACGAGGTCGCGGAGATCCCCGCGTGGGTCGACTGGCCGACGTGCGACCGCGGGGGCGAGATGCTCATGCGCGTCGGCGTGCTGGGCGGCGCCGTGCTCGGCTCGCACTCACTCGTGCTCGGATACGCGTCGCCGGCCGGCAACAAGCCGCTGGTCATGTCCGGGCGGCTCAAGGAGCAAGCGCTCACGCGGCTCAACGAGACCGCGCGCTTCGTGCAAGCGGTGTGTCGCCCCGGTGGCATGCGTCCGTTTGCGGACGGCTGGCAGATCACCGTCAAGGTCCGCCTCATCCACGCGCAGGTCCGCCGGATGATCCTGAAGAGCGGCAAGTGGGACGAGAGCGCGTGGGGTGCTCCGGTCAACCAGCACGACATGGCGGGTACCACGCTCCTCTTCTCGATCGCGATCATGGACGGGCTGCGCAAGCTCGGCGTGCGCATCGGCTCCGAGGAAGGCGAGCGTTACATCCACCTCTGGCGCTGGGTCGGCCGCGTGATCGGCGTCGACCATGACCTGCTGCCGGTCTCGGAGCAGGATGCGCACCGCCTCGCCGACGTCATCGCCGCGACGATGGCACCGCCGGACCAGGATTCGCGCGATCTCACGAAGGCGCTCTTCGATGCGGCGTGGATCGGGGCGGTGACCCCGAAGCAGCGGCGCGATGCGGCGCGCAAGGTCCTCTTCGGCACCACGTTGTGCCGTGAGCTGGTCGGCAACGAGATGGCCGATCAGCTGTGCGTTCCCCGGAACACGTTTCGCTATGCGATGCCCATGGTGCGTCGCCTCGTCGGAGGCGTCGAGCGGTTCACGCGCGCGGTGCCGTTCGCGGAGCGCGGCGCCATCGCTGCGGGCGCGCACTACTGGGACCGCGTCGTCGAGATCGGGCTCCAGGGGGCGACGTACGAGTTCGCCCTTCCGAGCGCGCTCGGCCCGCTCGCTGCCTGAAATTAGCGCGTTTTCGCGATCGTCGACGCCGACCCAACGACCTCGTCACAGTCCGGGTCCTACGCCCGATGTCCCGGAGCATGCGAAATCCGCTCGTCCTCGCCGCCCTCCCATTGCTCCTGGCGCTCGGCTGCACCGGCTCCGATCGTTCGTCGGTCCCACCGACGTCGATGGCTCCGGCGCATACGTCACGAGCGACACCCACGCCGTCACCGCTCGCCCTGCCGGCCACGACGCCGTCGAAGATGGACGACGACGTCGCGCGCGCCGGGACGAGCGCGGCTCCCGCGCCAGCCGCAGAGGCGCCGTACGATCTCGCCGCGGATCGTGAGCGTCGTGCCCGCATCGCGAAGGAGGAGCTCGGCCCGCGTACCATCACCACCGTCGTGTCCGACATCTTCGTCGTGATCGGCCCGCCGGGCTGGCAGGGCGGATCGTTCGAGCAGAGCGTGTCGTTGATGCGCAGCTCGATGGCCGGCTACATGAACAACCGCTTCGGGAAGAAGCCGGCGCAGGCGATCAGCGTCTATCTCTTCCCCGAGGGTCAGACCTACGAGTCGTTCTGCAAGAAGAAGTACGCCGCGCCGTGCATCGCGCACTACGGCTTCTATCAGCCGGGCGACCGCTACATGGTCATGAACATCGGATTGGGGCTGGGTACGCTCACGCACGAGATCGTGCATCCGCTCGTCGAGACCGATTTCCCGGATGCTCCGACGTGGCTGAACGAAGGCATCGCCTCGGTGTTCGAGGCGCCGGTGATCACCAAGCCCGGCGAGATCCACGGGACGAAGAACTGGCGACATCCGCGGCTGAAGCGCGCGCTCTCCAGCGCGAGCGAACGTGACCAGGCACGCCTCGACACGCTCTTCACGATGCGCGACGAGGTCTTCCGCAGCGAAGCCGAAGATCTGCACTACGCCATGGCCCGCTACGTGTGTCAGTGGCTCGACGAGCGCGGCAAGCTGTGGGCGTTCTACCAGCGCTGGCGCGACACTGCCGCGGCCGATCCGCGGGGCGAAAAGGCCTTCACGGACGTCGTCGGCATGACTCCGGCCGAGGCGAACCTCCCTTGGACGAAGTGGACCCTCGCGCTCTGATGGTCGCCCGGTGACGTCGGGCGCGGGGTGATACCCTCGCGCCGGTGGCGGGGAAGAGCTTCACGTTCGACGTCGCGACGCACGGAGCGACGACCGCGCTCGTCTATCGCGCGAGCGAGCCACTTGGCTCGACGCTGCTCCTCGCACACGGCGCCGGCGCCCCGCAGACGCATCCATTTCTAGTCGACATGGCGACGCGAATCGCCAAGCGCGGCGTCGACGTCGTCACCTTCAATTTCCTCTACACCGAGAAGGGGCGGAAGATACCCGACCGCAGCGATCTCCTCGAGGCCTGCTGGCACGCGGCCATCGCGAGCGTGCGGGCACGCGGCGGGTTGCCGACGGAGCGGCTCTTCTGCGGAGGCAAGTCGATGGGCGGGCGCATCGCGTCGAACATCGCGGTCTCCGCAGCGGGCGACGGGCTCACGCTGAGCGGGCTCGTGTTCCTCGGCTACCCCCTGCATCCCGCGAACAAGCCGAAGGTCCGGCGCGACGAGCATCTGCCGCGCGTGCCGTTCCCGATGCTCTTCGTGCAGGGCTCGCGTGACGCGCTGGGGAACGCCGCGGAGATCCGCAAGGTCGTGCGACGGCTGCCGCACGCATCGCTGCACGTCGTCGAAGGCGGCGATCATTCGCTGGCGCTCCTGAAGCGCGAGGGCGGTGCGGACGCGCAGGAGACCGCGCTCGAAGAGGCCGCAGACGCGATCGTGGCGTTCATCCGAAAAAACGTCCGGCCGAAGAGCCGGGCTCGAGGCACCTGATGACAAGCTCGGCGATCGACGACGGAACGATCCTGGTGACGGGCGCGTCCTCGGGCATCGGCATGGCAATCGCGCGCCTCGTGGCGCCACGCGCAAGGACCGTCGTGCTCGTCGCGCGACGCGTCGAGCGCCTCGAGGAGCTGAAGCGCGCGCTGCAGGAGGCAAGCCCGGCGCTCCGCGTGGAGGTGGTTCCGTGCGATCTGTCCTCGCGTGAGGAGGTGACGAAGCTCGTCGCGCAGATCGGCGAGCGCGGCATCGAGATCGACGTGCTCGTCAACAACGCGGGGGTCGGCATGATGGGGTCGTTCGAGCGCGCTGACGCCGCGAAGACCACCTTCATGATCGACCTCAACGTGACGAGCCTCACGCTGCTCACGCTCGCGTTCTTGCCGCGCATGGTCGAGCGCAAGCGCGGCGGCGTGATCAACATCAGCTCCAGCTTCGGCCTCGGCGTCACGCCCATGTTCGCGGCGTATCTGGCGACGAAGCACTACGTGACGGGCTTCACGGAAGGCTTGTGCGCGGACCTGGCAGGCACCGGGGTCGTCGTCACGCAGGTCTGTCCCGGCCCCGTGCGCACCGAGTTCGAGCAGACGATGGGCAACGATACCGGCGCGAAGGTGCCGGCGTTCATCGAGATCAGCGCGGAGCACTGCGCGCGGTCTGCGATCCGCTCCTTCGAGCGAGGCCGAGCGATGGTGGTGCCGGGTATCGCGATGAAGATCGTGATGCTCATCAACGCCCTTTCGCCACGCTTCGTGCGGCGAGCCTTCGCAGGATTGCTCGGCCGCATCGTGCGAAAGAAGCAACTCGCGTCTCCGGTGCTATAAGAAAAACGACACCCGAGAGCCATGGAATGACGACGCCTCCGAAACCGCCCGGGCCCACGAATCGACCGCCCGCGCCGTCGATCGGCAACTCGCAGCGGCCGGCGAACATCAAGGATGCGCTCACGGAGGCGCGGGCCATCTCCGGCGGTGCTGGGCTCCATCGCCCGTCGACGGCTCCCGGATCCATGTCGCCGACGGGCGTGCGCGCGAGGAAGACCGTGATGATCGTCGACGACGACGCGGCGATGCGCTCGCGCCTGCGCGCCGGGCTCGAGGCGTTCTACGACGTGATCGAGGCGAAGGACGGAATGGAGGCGGCCGAGATGGCAGGCTCGATCCAGCCGCCCGCGATGATCGTGTGTGACGTGGTCATGCCGCGCGTCGACGGGTTCACGCTCGCCAAGATCCTCCGCGGCAACCCGGTGATGAAGAAGGTCCCGATCATGTTCGTGTCGTCGCGGAACAGCCCGCAAGACGTCACGCAGGCGCTCATGCTCGGCGCGTGTCAGTACGTCCTCAAATCCACTCCGATCGGCGAGATCGTGGCGAAGATCCGCAAGATTGTCGTGTAGCCAGGCGCCGTGCTGATCCGGCTCGGCAACATCCCCGTCCGCGTCCGAGGCCTCTTCCTGGTGATGGCCGGCGTGCTGGGCATGTCGCAAGGCGCGCCGGAGATGGTCGCGATCTGGATCGCCATCGTCTTCGTGTCGGTGCTCGTGCACGAGCTCGGGCACGCGCTCGTCGGGCGCATGTTCGGCCTGACGCCGCAGATCGAGCTCCACGGGATGGGCGGCACGACGTCCTGGCTCGAGCCGCGTGACGTCGGTCATGCGCGCGGGATCGCCATCTCGCTCGCGGGGCCCTTCGCAGGCTTCGCGATCGCCGCGCTCATCTTCGCGAGCGGCCGTCTGGGCTTCCATCCGCAGCACCCGCTGGCGCGCCGCGCCGTCGAACAAGCCTTCCAGATCAATTTCTACTGGGGCATCTTCAACCTTGCGCCGCTCTTGCCGCTCGATGGAGGCAACGTGCTCCGCGGAGCGTTGAACCTCGTGACCAAGGGACGCGGCGAGAAGCCGACCCGGATCGTCTCGATCCTCATGGGCGGAGTGCTCCTCGCGTTCGCCGCGCTGGTCGGGGCCATCTGGCTCGGCGCGCTCGGCGCGTTCTTCACGTGGGCCAACGTGCAGGCCTACCGCCAGGCCGACACGCGCGCTGCCGATGGTCCGCTCGCTGCGGCGATCGAGAAGGCCTACGTCGCGCTCGAGCGTCACGACGGTGAGGGCGCCATCGCGCTCCTCCAGCCCGTGCTCGTGCCGAGCACGTCGGAAGACCTCCGCGCCATCGCGCTGCGCGTCTACGCGTACGCGCTCCTCATCGAGGGCATGTGGGACGAGCTGCTGCCGTTGCTCGAGAGCAACGCCGCGCTCATCGGTGCCGAGGAGCTGTCTCGCTACGCGAGGACGGCGCGCGAGCTCGGGCGCGATGGCGAGGCGCAGCGCATCGGCGCGCTCGTCTCACGACCGCGCGCCGCGAACGACTTCGCCTGAGAGCTAGTCCTGAGTCACGGCACGTCGGCGCAGCAGCGGAAGCCGACCTGTTTCGCCGAGTAGGTCTCCTCGTGATGGAGCGTCGCGGCGCGACAGCGGTTGCGGCCGGGCAGCCACCACCCTCCGCGCAGCGACGAGCGATGCGGAGCGGCCTGACCTTCGCGCTCCACCCACTCGTCGACGTTGCCGATCATGTCGTGGGCGCCGAACGAGCTTACGCACGCGGGGAACGCCGAGATCGGCGCGCGATGATCGGTGAGCTTCTCCTCCGCGCCGCCGAGATCGGTGCGGTCGTGATTGCAGAGCGTGGAGTCGCGCTTGAAGCCGTACGGATACGGGTTCATGTCGGGGCCCTCGCACGCGAACTCCCACTCGGTCTCCTTGCAGAGGCGAGCGCCGCGCGCTTCGCAGAGACTCTTCGCCTCCGTCCAGCTCTTGTTGACGGCGGGCAGCGCATCCTTCGCCTCGGTTCCCGCGACCGTCTCCGCGTACTCGTTGCGATCGACGCAGAAGCGACGATGCAGCCGCTGTCCCTTGCACTTCGCGGGGCTGGCGAACTCGGCGCAGCGCAGGTTCTGGTAGGGCGGCGGATCGATCCACTTCAAGCAGCTCTGCTCGGCGTCCGGGCAGTAGTCGCCGTCGACGAGGACCATGCCGCTCGTGCACGGCCCCGTCGTCGTGCTCGAGGTCTCGCCCACGGACGCGGTGACGACGGGAGTGACGATGGGCGCGGCGAGCGGCGCGGGGATGGGTGCAGCCAGCATTTCATGCGGCGGTTGATCACCTGCGCGAGCGCTGGCTCCGCCGGTTCCGTCCGCGGACGCGAGCGTCAAGCCGAAGAAGGCGGCTACCGAAATGGCTTTGTTAATCGGGGTATCGAGGGACAAGACTTCACCCTCCACATCAAATTGTGACCCTCGGCCGCGCTCGGGGCCAGTTTGTCGCGGACGGCTGAGCTCGGGAACGGCGCGGCTGTTGCGAAGCCGAGGGGAGAAGGCAGCGCTTGCCGCGTACTAAACGCCCGGAGACCGCCGTGCGTCGGTCGCTCGCCCGGGAGGAAACGACGTGAACCCGCCGCCGTCGATACCGAAGAATCGTCATTCCTTCCGGCCACTCCTGTTCGCGCCGCCGCAGGGCTCCGACGCGCTTCCGGAGACCGTCCCGCCGCCGGCGTGGATGCCTTCCGTGGCCGCAAAGCCCGGTCGCTCGGCGAACGACTCGCACGTGCGCCTGCGCGCCATGACGTCGCTGCCCCGCGCGACGGACATCGAATACGTCGATGCCGAGGACGTGCTCGACGAGCTCTGCGAGGACCAGCTCATGCTGAGCGTGAACCTCACGTGCCTCGAGGATCTCGTCGCCGCAGCGCCGACGGATGCGTCCGCGCGCGCGGCACTGCGCACGATCTCGGCGCGCCTCGCGGACCTCGGGGCGTTGCGTGATGCGCTCGCGAACGTGCAGCTCGCGATCGTCGACCCGCGGCTCCAGCGCATCAGTGTCCCGGACTCGCCGCTCGCCGACTACCTCCGTGGCATCTACGCGTGGTCGCATGCCGTGGTCCACGCGCTCGAGCACGTCGCTGGGAGCTTGCGTGCACGACCGGACTGGGAGCTCCTGCGCTGGCGCATCGAGGAGGCCAAGAACTTCCACTTCGACGAGCTCCACGACGCGATCCGCGGCGACCTCACTTCGCTCGCGGTGGTGGCGAACGGCGGAGCGTTCGGCGCGAAGCGTCCGCGCGTCGAGGAGCTGCAGTACGCCGTCGAGCGTCTCATCAACACCGCGGTCGCGCTCGAGAAGCACCTCGACGAGCGCTTCGGGTGAACGGCGTGATCAGCTCACGCTGAACACGCCTTCACTTGGGCATCGCGATGGTCTCGAGCGTCGAGCCGTCTGCGCGGAACGCGGTCCACGTCATGGTGGTAGCCGAGGCTGCGAGGGTCGCGAAGCCGTGCACGCTCTCGCGCATCTGAATGTACGACTGCGTCGCGTTGAAGCCGTAGAGGTCGGCACCGCCGCCTCCGAAGACGAGGTAGCGCGTGCCCAGCGCATCGGTGGTGGCGGTCCCGACCGACGACCCGGTCCCGCCCTTCATGGGCTTCGTCGATTCGTAGCTGTGGACGTGGCCGTTGAGCACCGCGTTCACATGGTACTGGTCGAAGAGCGGCGTCCACGCGCCGCGCAGGCTCGTCGCGGGCGCGTGACCCGATGACGTCGTGTACGCCGGCTGGTGATGGAGCGCGACGACGAACGGTGTCCGCGCGCGATCGACGGCCTTCAACGTGCCGTCGAGGAACGTCCTCTCGGCGCCGGTGATCACCGATGCCGATGCGACGGTGTCGTTGAGCACGACGAAGCGGATGGGCCCGTAGGTCGTGGCGAACCACTCCTCGATTCCTGTCGACGTTCCGTTGTCGGGGAGGGCGAACTGCGCGAAGTAGGCCTCGTCGAGGCCCTCGTGGTTGCCATGCGCCCAGATGCCCGGGAGCTGCGCGAAGAGCTCCGGCGCGCCCTCGAAGAGCGCGTCCCACTGGGCTTGCACGCCTCCGCTCAGCACCGCGTCGCCGGTCATGACGAGAGCGGTCGCGCCCTGGGCAATGGCGGTCTTCGCGATGTTCGCCCAGACGTCCGGGTTGGTCCGCGTGTCGCCGCCGACCAGCACCTTCACGTCGCTCGCGGCATCGGGAGCGGTCGTGAGCTTGTAGACCGCGCTGCGCGCCTTCCCGCCGCCTGCGTCGTAGTAGTACGTGCGGCCCGCCTCGAGCCCGCAGATGTGCGCTTCGTGCTGGCGCCTTCCGGCGACGCCGTAGTCGAAGGAGAAGCCGTGCGCGCTCTTGTCGAGCTTCGCGGGCGTGTCGCCGAAGCGCACCTCGGTGGCGTGCGTCGCGTCGTCGGTGCTCCACTGCACGACCACCGAGGACGATGCGTTGCCCGCGATGGTCAGGTGGAGGTTCTTCACCGCGGCGGCTGCGCCGGACACGTCCTCGTGGAAGATCGCCGACGGCTTGCTGGGGCTCAGCTGGCGCGTGGCGTAGCCGCAGAGATACGCGGTGTACGGAAACGCAACGGCGCCCGTCTCGACGGGCGGATTCCACGCGCCGCCGGGCGGGGTCATGTCCACGCCAGGACCGACGGAGCCGGGCGGCGTGGTGCCACCGCTGGTTCCGGGACCGGGGGTTCCACTGGATGCGCCAGGCGCGGGATCACCGTTCCCCGTCGACGAGCAGGCCGCGACGATCGAGGCCATGGCGAGCAGAGCGATGCGCGAGCGGGTCTGGTTCATCCGAGGCCTCCCGACGTCGCCTCCCGACGTCAGCCAGCGGTCAGTCTAGCATCGCCCGGCCGGTGGCCTATGCTCCGCGCATGGCGTCGATGGTCCACGAGGTCCTTGCGGATACGGTCGCGAAGCACGGAGGGCGGCCTGCGCTTCGCGTGAAGCGCGATGGCGAATGGAAGACCGTCACCTGGAGCACGTACGGTCGGGATGTGCGTCGCGCGGCGCGCGCGCTCATCAAGCTCGGCGTGCAGCCTGGTCAGGGCGTGAGCCTCATCGGACAGAACAATCCGGAGTGGCTCGTCGCCGACGTCGGCGCGATCCTCGCGGGAGCGATGCCCGCTGGCATCTACACCACGAACAGCGCAGTTCAGGCGCGGTATATCACCGATCACTGCGAGGCGAAGGTGTCGTTCGCCGATACGCCGCAGCAGGTCGCGAAGTTCATCGCGGAGAAGGACCGGCTGCCGCGGCTCGAGGCCGTGGTGCAGATGACCGGCACGCCGGCGGCAGACGCCGGTGGCGGCAAGCTCCGCGTCCTCGGATGGGAGGAGTTCCTCGCGCTCGGCGACGGCGTCCCGGACTCCGAGCTCGACGCGCGCCTGAAGGCGCAGAAGCCCGACGACGTCTGCACGCTCATCTACACCTCGGGCACGACCGGCGAGCCGAAGGCGGTGATGATCACGCACACCAACATCGTGTGGACCGCCGGCTCGCTGCTCCCGACGTTGAAGCTCGGGCCTGACGACGTCTCGCTCAGCTACTTGCCGCTCAGCCACGTCGCCGAGCAGATCCTCACCATCCACGGCCCCATGGCGATGGGCTCGGTGGTGTACTTCGCGGAGAGCATCGAGAAGCTCGGCGAGAACCTGGCCGAGGTGCGGCCCACGGTGTTCATGGGCGTGCCGCGCGTCTGGGAGAAGATCCAGGCGAAGATGCAGACCGCCGGACAGAACGCGCCGCCGATGCGGAAGAAGCTCGTCGCGTGGGCGCGCAAGACGGGCCTCGCGGGCGGCTTCGCCGAGCAGCGCAGCGCCAAGAAGCCGCTTCTCTATCCCGTCGCGAAGAAGATCGTCTTCGACAAGGTCCGGCAGCGCCTCGGCCTCGATCGCGCGCGCATCTGCGTGACCAGCGCCGCGCCGATCTCGCGTGACACGCTGGAGTTCTTCCTCGCGCTCGGCATCCCGCTGCTCGAGGTCTACGGCATGAGCGAATGTACCGGCCCGGCGACGTACTCGCCGCCGGAGCGCTATCGCACCGGAAAATGCGGCGTCTGCTTGCCAGGCGCCGAGCTGAAGGTCGCCGAAGACGGCGAGATCTGCATGCGCGGCAACCACGTCTTCAAGGGCTACCTGAAGGATGCCGAGGCCACGAAGAACGCGCTCGACGCCGAGGGCTGGCTCCACTCGGGCGACATCGGGACCATCGACGCCGAGGGCTTTCTCCAGATCACCGATCGCAAGAAGGACCTCCTCATCACCGCGGGCGGAGAGAACATCGCTCCGCAGGTGCTCGAGGGTCATCTCAAGGGGATCCCGATCGTCGCGCAAGCGGTGGTCATCGGCGATCGTCGCAAGTACCTCGCGGCGCTCGTGACGCTCGATCCGGAGCGGCTGAGCGCGGAGGCGGCGCTCGCCGGGAGCCCGGCTCGCAACGTCGACGACGCGTCGAAGTGCACGCTGTTCAACAAGCATCTCGAGAAGCAGATCGACACCATCAACGAGAAGCTGGCACGGGTTCAGACCATCAAGCGGTTCACGATCATCCCGCAGGAGTTCACGATCGACGGCGGCGAGCTCACTCCCACGATGAAGGTGAAGCGCAAGGTCGTGAACGAAAAGTACAAGCTCGAGATCGAATCCCTCTACCCCCCCGACGCCTCCTGAGAAGCGAATCAGAGACCGCGGAGTCACGAAGGCACGGAGGCGAGACGGAGATCAGATTTGGCTGCCGATCTCGGTAGCACCACTGAGCGCATCCACGACGGCTGGTGATCGGCCGCGTGTCTCGAACAAAAAAATCTCCGTGGTCGCCTCCGTTTCTCCGTGACTCCGCGGTCTTTGGTTCTCGTAAGTGAAGGTGCGACAAGCTTTGGGAGCTCGGCAGATCGTTTTTGAAAGAGGGCCGTTTCAGTCGCGTGACCACGCCCTACCGGAACGAGATTGACGCGCTGCGCGAACGGAAGGCCTCGCTCGAGGCGGAGATCGCGAGGCTTCGCGACCAGACCACCCGGCTCGACGAGCTCAAGGCGCGAGAGGCCGAGCTCGCCGGCGAGCTCGCCGGCATCGACGGCCGCCTGAACGCCGGCTTCCCCAAGCGTGGCTTGCCGCTGCTCGATCAGGTCCGCGTGGCGAGCCCCTGCAAGGCGGACTGGAACGAGATGCTCGGCGACGAGCGCGTCCGCTTCTGTCTCAGCTGCGAGAAGAGCGTCTACAACCTGTCGTCGATGACGAAGGACGACGCCGAGCTCCTTCTCCGCGAGCGCCTCGGCAACGATCTCTGCGTCCGCTTCTATCAGCGAACCGACGGCACCATCCTCACCGCGGATTGTCCGGTCGGCGTGAAGAAGAAGCGCCGCAAGAAGCTCGCGCTCGCCGTCGCAGGTGCGGGCGCGCTCGCCGCGGCCGCGGCCACGTCCTTCATGTCTCGCCGCACGTGCAACCTCGGCGCGACCCAGGGCGAGATGACGGCCGTCGCCGGCGGCATGATGTACGAGGGCGAAGGTCAGCCCGTCGAGGTGAAAGGCGATCCCATGCCGGTGCCGCCCGTCGCGCCGATCCCGACCACGATGGGTAGCGCGGCTCCGACCTTCACGACGGTGATGGGCGCACCGCCGCCGCTCCCCGCGAACGTGCATCCCGAGCCGAAGAATCATCCGCCGGTCAAGACGATGGGCAAGCCCAGCATCATGGGCCGCCGCTGACGGGGCTTACGAGGTCCTGGTCTTCAAGCTGTCGATCGCGTGAACCGGCGCGCCGTCGCCCTTCATGAGGTGCGCGATGGCGCCGAGGACGAGCCGCTGGCTCTCCAGCATGCTCTTGCCTTCGAACACCGGAGACACGACCTGCACCGTGAAGTGACCGCCGCCCGAGCCCGGACCGACCTGCACGGCCGCGCCCGGGATCTTCTCGAGGATCGCCGCCTTCATCGTCTCTTCGATCGGGGACGCCATCAGTAACGCGGGACCTTCGCGTCGACCTTCTGTGACCAGGCCTCGATGCCACCTTCGAGGTTGTACACGTTCGTGAACCCCTCCTTGAGGAAGCGGTCCGCCGCGCTCTTGCTTCGCATGCCGTGATGGCACTGAAAGACGATGGGCGTGTTCTTGTCGAGCGAGAGGAGGTGCTTCTCGCCGCTCGCATCGAGGGCGCGCGCGCGGTCGATCTTGGCGACGTTGCGCTCGTCCTCACCGCGGACGTCGAACATCTCGAAGGCCTTGCCCTCGTCCATCCAGGCCTTCAGCTCGGTGGCGGTCAGCGCCTTCACCCGTGCCGGCTCGTTGGGGTTCTCGATCTTGAACGCGCCGCCGTCCGGGGTGTCGACCCACTGGATGCGGATGCCGTCGGCCCGCTTGGCGCTAGCCTTGTCGAAGAGCACCTTCAGGCCGCTCGCGACGACCTCGATGTCGCCGGCCTGCGGGGGGCCGAAGTAGAGCTCGTACTGGAATTTGTCGTCGATCTCGAGGCGGAGGTGCTCGCCGTTGCCCTCGTCGGCTTCCTTGATCGCCTTGGCCGCGCGCTCGTCGAGCGTGATGGCCGGGGGCGCGACGGACTTTTCGACGACGCCGAGCTTCTTCTGGAGATCGCCGGCG
>JAYTZB010001330.1:0-2559 GCA_043742085.1 Polyangiaceae bacterium | reverse complement strand
GGCGGCGCCTCGGGTCCGACCGAGCGCCTTCTCGATCGCGAGCAGCGCGTCGAGGAGCCCGCGCGGCGATAGCGTGCATTCTACACTTATAGCGGCGTTGAGGAACGCGGGTTGCTCCACGAGCCCGATGGGCGCGGTCTCGTAGACCGTGGAGCGCGCGACGCCTCGCAGCCCGGCGGTGCGCTCGATCCTCGCGACCGCGTCGCGCATCGTCGCCAGCCGATCGCCGAGGTTCGCTCCGACGCCGATGACCGCGCGCATCGCGCGCTTACGGAGTCTTTCCCTGGAGCTGCAGCGGGTTCGAGAGGCGGCCGGTGAAGCCGCCGTTGATCTTGCCGTCCTGCACGAAGAAGAAGAACGAGCGGTTCGGACCAGGGCCCTCGCGGAGGCCGCCCACCGTGGCCTCGAGCGTGAGGACCGCGCCGGGGTTGGTGTTGAAGCGGATGCCGTGGACCTGCGTGGTCGTGGTGGTCTGCGCATCGATGCGCGACCCGTTCGAGATGACTGCCGAGCCGTTGTCGAGCGCCGTCGTATCGAGGTTGGAGATGGTGCCGGAGGCGGCCGTCGCGCTGAGCACGACGTCACATGGCTGCTGGGACTTCGCGGTGTCGCACGTCCACCACACGTGCCACTTCCCGCCCCCGAAGTACTCGCTGAACACGCCCACGCCCTGACCGGGATCCGCGTTCATCACCTGGTCGGTGTCGAGCACGGCAAGGATCGGCGACGTGCTGACCCCCGAAGGATTCGCCGGCGTGGTGCCGCCGACGGTACCCGAGCCCGAGCCGCCCGGCGTTGCCGTCACCGGGGTCGCGGGCGCAGGATCATCGGCGAGACGACGCGGAGGGGCATCCTCGATCACGCACGCGACGAGCGACGTGGTGAGGGCGATGACGGCAAGCGAGGAGGACGACACGAGCTTCGTCGAGGTCATGAGCTCACCTGTGACCGCCGCGCGCGGATCCGCGCGACGCCGGCGCTGAAGGACGAGAAGCAGGAGCAGACACGTGGGGTGCCGAATAGCTCGGAGCGGAGCGCGCGGCCGGAGCAGCGGACGGGTGGTAGCTCTGCGCCGGCTGCGAGAAGCTCGGTGCCGCGCGGTACGAAGGCGCGGACTGCGAGATGCCCGGCGACGGCGAAGGGCGATACGACGGAGCCGGCGTCGAGCGGTACTGCGGGACGGACTGCGCCTGCGCGCTCGGCGAAGGACGGTAGCTCGGTGCCGAGGCGCCCAGGTTGTTCGGAGCGTTGCTCGGGGAGCTGAACGCGCGCGGCGAGGCCGAGGCCGAGGACGCGCGGTTGTCGAACGCCGACGGCGCCGACGAGGGACGCGGAGACGAGGGCTGAACACCCTGCACCTGCGGAGCGCGCGCCACCGAGTCGACGCGGCTGTTCATGACCGGCGAACGGTTGTCGAACGAAGGACGCGGCGAAGGGCTCGCGACGATCCCCTCGTGATCGACGCGGCGGCGGACCGGTGCCGCAGTCGCCGGCGGCGCTGCACCGTGCGCGACGGCGGTCGCAGGAGACGCGAAGGCCTGAGCGCGGGCGAGGCCGGCGTTGTTGCTCGGAGGAGCGACCACCATCTTCGGGCTCACGCCGAGCTCGGAGGGACGCGGACCGACCGTGGGCGTCGCCGCGATGCGACCGCCGCCGCCGCCGACCGTGGGCGTGGCCGCGACGCGTCCGCCACCCGCAACGCCGCCAACCGAAGGTGCCGCAGCAACGTACGGACGCGTGTGCGCTTCGTGCTCGCGCGCCCGCGGGTCGTTGCCGTAGACGGAGTGGCGACCGACGTACGGGTCGTAGAGATAGTCGTGGTGGCAATACGAGTAGTACGGCGAGTAGCCCCAGCCCCAGCCGACCGCGTAGCCGTTCGACCAGTACCAGCTCGGTCCGAGCGGAGCCCAGCCGACGTAGTCGTAGCCGGGGCCGTACCGCCAGTCGACCCACGCGCCGGCGTACGTTCGACCCGGAATCCAGACCCAGCCGTGATGACCGACGTGCGCCCAGCGACCGTAGTGGAACGGCGCCCAGCCCCACGAGTAGTCGGAGACCCAGACGTAGTTGGTGTCCTCCGCGTAGGTCCAGTGACCCGCGGTCGTATACGGAACGAAGTCGGTGCCGACCTCGGCCTCCGACGGAACCCACACAGTGCCGTAGGTCGAGTCGTCGACCCACGCGCCGTGTCCGTCGAGCGCGGGCTTGAACTCGGTGAGCGCGCTGGGATCGGTGTCGGAGTACTGCGTGGGATCGGCGCCCACGGCGATGTCGCCCGGCGCGGCCTGCACGTTCTCCGCGTTCGGAGCAGCTCCGGCGGCCCCCTGTTGCGCGTTCGCTCGCGCTTGCAGATCCTCCGACGAGATGGGCTCGGGGTACTGCTCCACGCTCGTGTCGCCGACAGGCGCGTAGCCGACCGGGACGCGCGGCTCGGGCTCGTACCCGGGGGCCGGTCCGCATCCGATCGCCAGCGCCGAGGTAGCCGCAAGGGCTACCACCGCCATGATCTTCGTCGCCCGTTCCCAACCCGTCCTCATCGCTACGGCTTCCTCTCTGATG
>JAYTZB010001329.1:0-7387 GCA_043742085.1 Polyangiaceae bacterium | reverse complement strand
GGCTCCCGACGTTCGCCGTAGCCGAACGACTTCGGCTCGGGACCGCGGCACGCCTTGCCCCACTCCGCCACGCGACACAGTCGCTTGCCCGATGCCCCGCAGGCGCGCTGCGCTTCGACCGCGCTGATGTAGCCCTGCGGAAACACGTTCGGCGCGCTGACCGCGCGGACCCGCGAGAGGTCCGTCACACTGCCGAACGGCGAGTGCGGTCGCTCTTCGCCGTTGGCGAGCAGGTCGAGCAACGACGCCTCGTAACGATCGATGCAGAAGCGTCCTTCGATATCGACCATCGAGCGCGGACAGCGTCCGCTGAGCACGTCGCCGAACGCCTCCTTCGGAGTCTCGGCGAGGCGGGGCTTCTGTGCGTCGTCGTTGCTCGCGACGCTGGTGCTGCCCGCGAGCGAGCTCGTGACGTTGGGCAGCGGATGCGCGAGCGCAGCTTCGCTCGCCGGTGCGCTGCACGCCGTCAGTCCGACGACGCTCGCGCAACCCGCGGCGACGAGCACGAAGATCGCGCGCAGCAGCCTCGACGTCACGATGCCTTCCGAAGCAGCGTGCGTGCCGCTTCAAGTCCTCGCGGACAAGTACCCAAGATGACCCATCTTTTTACAAGCGCAAGCGCACCACCTGCCACCTTTCGACGGCGGCGCGACCCGCGTCGTGGGTGACTGGAAGACCACCAGCGCTGCGCAGATCTCGGCGCCGGACGCGCGTGATGTTTCCCATGCAACCTGCAATTCATGACGCGCGAGCGCGCCAGCGCCGGGAGGGCCCGCGATTCTCCATGGCTCGGCGCTTGCGAGGAAACGGCGTGGAATGTCTCGGCCGCCGCCCCCCTATCGAGAGCCGGACGCCGACGCCGTCACGTCGATGCACCAGCTCGCCCGCCGCCCGCCGCCGAGCCTGCGAGGAAGTGGCGCCGCGCCGGTCTCGGTCTCCCAGCCCGCGCCCATCCAGCTCCAGGACTTCGCGTTCGCCGATACCGTGTTCGCTGACGAGCTCACGGAGGCCGAGCTGGCTCCGCCGAGCGGTCCCATCTACGTCAACGATTCGATGGGCAATGCCCAGTGCGTCACCCCGCTCGCGTTCCGCCTTCCCGACGCGGGCCCGGACGTCGACTTCGCGACGCGACTCCGCGTTCTCCACGCGCACGTCCGCCACGCGGTACGTGGCGCCTACGAGGAGATGCGCGAGCTCTGGGCCGGCACCGCCGAGATGGTCGAGGGCGGCGCATCGGCCAGTCGCTTCGACCGCGTGCTCGCGCTCTGGTCCTGCTTCCAGTGGAGCCGCGCCGACGTCACGCGCGCGGCGCTGATCGGGCTCGCGGTGTTCGTCACGGCGGCCGCGATCGGAGCGACCACGCTCGACTTCGACGCCGACGCCGAGGGTACCGCGTCGGCAAGAGGCAACGCGGCCTCGAGCACCGAGGTGCGTGGAGGGCACACCCTCGACCAGCACACCGGGAAGAAGGCCGTCGTTCACGCCAAACGCTGAGGTTCGGACCGCTGCGCTTGCAACGGTCGCCGCAGCACGGCACGATCGAGAGCCATGATGGCTTTGCATGCGCGCGCCGCCACCGGCATGGTGATCGGCGTTGCGTTCGTGACGTGCGCTTTTCTCGCTTGCAAGAGTGGCTCGTCGGCCGCCGACCCCGGGAACACCCCCGGCGCCGCCACCGATCCCGAGCCTCTCTTCCGCGCGATCGAGGCCGATATCAAGACCACCTGCGGAGGTCCGAACGGCAGCTGCCACGTCCGCGGCACCCAGGCGCCGCACTGGCTCGGCGACCCCGACGCGTACCTCTCGGCGAAGAGGTATCCGGGGATCTTGCCCGCCACGCGCGAGCCCGGTGACAGCACGCTCCTCACGCAGGTCGACCACGAGGGACCTTCGCTCAAGCACTACCCGAAGCTCTACGAGAAGATCGGCGCGTGGTTGGCCGCCGAGCTCCCTCCCCCGCCGTTGCCGAGCACGCAGAAGTTCCAGGTCATCGAAGGCTTCAACCTCGTGAACCTGAACACCATCGACACAGGGCTCGACGGCGCACGGATCTCGTTCCTCGCGAACGAGGTCTCCGTCGGAACGCTGTCCATCACCGCGATCCGCATCTACGCGCCGCAGAACGCCAACCTCCAGATGGAGTCGCCGTTCTTCGTGGTGCTGCCGCTCAACGGCAAGGTGAAGGCGGAGCCCTCGGTCAACGGCTTCCAGGGTGAGCTCACCGTCAGCGCCGGCACGAGCACCGATTTCTACACCGGCAAGATGATCCTCACGCGCTGGGACGCTGCGGGTCAGCTCAAGATCGCGTTCACGAAGCTCACGTCGACGCCCGGGGTGGGCGCGAACACGGGTTGCACCGCGCTCGATCTCTTCAAGACGAAGGCGCTGCCGGCGATGCGCTCCACGATCGACATCACGGGCGACGACGACAACGACGGCGGCACGTTCGACGGCAGTGTCATCGGTCAGGGCTCGTGCATCGGCTGCCACGGCAAGCCCACGCCCAGCAACTCGGGCCCCAGCACCGCGGTCTCGGCGATGAACCTCCAGGCCGCTGACACCGACCCCGCCGTGGCGTGCGCGGCCGCGCGCAACTTCATCAGCTTCGACAACAAGCCGAACAGCCTCATCATCCTGAACCCGACGGGCAAGGCGAACCCGAACCACCCGATCAAGCCCCTCGCGGATAGCGACCCGGTCATCCAGGGCATCACCGAGTGGGTCAACGCCGAGCAGAAGTGACGCGCTCGGGCGTCGGCGCGACGCGCGTTCGAGGCTGATTTGCATCAGGGCGAGCCCCCGCGCGTGGGGGTCTCACGATCCATCGTCGGGCACTGGATTCGGCTCGATCACCCGCGGCCCGGAGCGACGGGGCTCGCGTTCGTCGACGATCTTCCGAGGATTTGCCGGTCCTCGACGCGCCGACGACGCAGCGCGCAGTGGCGTGGACCTTGCTGATGAGACGGTCGTGGGACTCCCTCGAACGAACCTCGTCAAGAAGCCATCCGAGGTCGCGACCCCGGTGGCATCTGCTCCTGCTCCGTTCGCCGTGCCGAGCCCCTTCGCGGCCGACGGCCCGTTTGCGGCCAGCAACCCGTTTGCGCCGAACCATCCCTTTGCGGCGAGCAATCCGTTTGCGGCACCCATCGTTCCGGTCGCTGCTCCCGCGCCCGTCGCGGACGTGGCGCGCGAGTCGTACCGAACGAAGGCCGACAGCGTCGAGGTCGACGTTCTGAGTGAGGGCGCACCGGTCGAGGCGATGCGCGGCCAGTACGCGTCTTCGCCTTCTGCGACCGAGCTCCTCGAGCGCGCGGCTGCGCTCGGTCCCGCGCGCATGACGTGGGAGAGCATCGTGCTCCCGGCCGATCCCATCCTCAGCGAGAAGCGGACGCCGCACGTCATGGAGCGCCGCGCCCGTCTCACGCGCGTCGTCAAGATCACGCTCGCGGCGTGCCTCGGGGTCTGTGTCCTCGCGCTCGGCGTCAGCGCCCTCTCCGGCGACTCGAGCGACGCGAACGGCTCCACGGCCTCGGCGACCGCGTCGGCGGCGGTCGGCAAGACCGTGGCATCGAAGGGCGTCGTCCCCGTCGAGCCCCTCGACGGAACGAAGCACGGCAAGGCAGCTCGTCGCGTCGCTCCCGCGGTCACCACCGCAGCGATCGTCCGCAACAAGCGCCGCTGAGGCGTTCTCGACTCGTCGCTACTTCGCGCACGGCGACGGGAGGACGCGCGCCATCTCCGCTGCCCACGCTTCGTACGCCTCGGTCGACGGATGCAGACCGTCGCTCGCGAGCTGACCCTTTGCGGCCTGCTCCCGCATGAGCGGCACGAGGTCGACCCACTCTGCGCCCTTCGCGCGCGCCTCGGCGGCGAGCGCCGCGTTGAAGTCCGCGATCGAGGTCGCGAGCGCAGCTTGCGTCCCGAACGACGCGGCGCTCGGCGAGCGCGACCAGTCCGGCTGCGGCAAGACCACGACGCGTGCGCCCGTGCCCTTCGCGGCATCGAGGATGCGCCGCACGTTCTCGCGGTACGCATCGATGGAGCGGCCGCGCACGATGTCGTTCGCGCCGATGGCGATGGTCACGAACGTGGGATGAAGTGACGTCAGCGACGGCAGCTCGCGGTCGATGAGGTCGTCGGTCGTGTACCCGTTGACGGCGACGTTCTCGAGCGTGAGGGTGCAGCCTGACGACGTCCACCGGTCCACGAGGCGAGCGGCGAACGACTGCGCCGGCGTTCCACCGGTGCCGATGGTGAACGAATCGCCGAGCGCGAGGTAGCGGCCGGCCGGCGCCGAAGCAACGGCAGCATCGGCGCCCGGCGCCGCCGTCTGGCCCGCGGAGGGCGCGCGCGTGCTTCCGCAGCCGAGCTGACCGAGCCCGAGCAGACCGACACCGAGCGCGAGCGCGAGGCTCGCGCCGATGCGGCTCAGATCATCTCGTAGAAGCGCGAATGGATGGCCACGGCCGAGAGGAGCGAGACCTCCAGCGGCAGCGACTCGTCCGTCTTCACGAGGAACGTGTCGCGGATGGACAGCTCCTTCGCGATCTCGAGCACCACGGCGCCGTCCTTCGTCTTGCACTGGAACACGCCTTTGAAGACGCCGCCGTCGGCCCCGTACTCGACGTCGCCGACGGTGAGCGTGAGGGTCTTCTTGAACGCGACGGCGGGGAACACGAGCGCGCCCATGACCGCACCGCCGTCCGCGGGGCGGATCTCGTACTTCGTCTTGATGAAGTTCGCGGTCAGGTCGGCTCTCGCCTTGCCCGTGTCGCCTTCGACGAGGTGGAACTTCGCTGTCGTGCTCATCAGCTCGCCGCGAACCGTGAACAGCGCCTCCTCCGTGCGCGGCTTCCGCACGTGATAGACGGTGCCGACGGTGAGCAGGACCTGGGTGACCTCGTACGTCTCCATCGTGATCGACCGCCAGTCTACGGTAGGCTCGTTCACGTGACCAGAACGACGCTGCCCTTCGCTCGAATCCTCGATTGCTCCCTGGAACGGCGCAAAACGCCTCAAGACGGCGCCTATCGCGCCTCCGCCGGCCCCGATCACGCCGCGGGCGTCGACGATCGGCGGGCCCTGGACCCGGCCGAACGTGACAGCGTCCTCGAGATCGCCCTGCTGATGGCCACCGCGAACGGAAGCACCTCGCCCGAGGAGCTCGCGTCGCTCGCCGATCTCGTGGCGCATCTCGAGGGCGCGCGTCCCCTGCCCGGTCAGCTCTCGACGAAGCTGAATGCCATCGAGCAGCGCGGTATCGGCGGCACCGTGGAGGAGCGCGTGCGCGCCATCGCGGCCACGCTCACGCGGCTCCTGCCGCGGGAGCTCGCGTACAAGGCGGCGTATGCCATCCGCGTCTCGGACCTCGAGTCGAACCCCGACGAGGAGGACCTCGCCGACCTGCTCATCGAGGTCCTCGCGCTGGACGACCTCTCCGCGGACCTCGAGAACGAGGTCAACGAAGCCCTGATGGCCTGAAGGCGCGGAGCGCGCTCACGGCGCCGAGAGCCTCGGGCCTCGCCTGGCTCGCGCGAAGGCTACTTTGCCTTCTCGGTCTTCTTCGGCTCGGCCTTCTTGGGCGCGGCCTTGTCGGCCTTCTTCGGCGCAGCCTTTTCCGCGGTCTTCGCCGTCGAACCCGCCGCGGTCGCCTTCTTGAGGCGCCACTCGTCGAGCTGCTTCGTACGACGGGCCTTCTGCTTCCTGCGGCGCGGAGAATCCTGCGGGGTCGTCATGGTGCGGCGGGTTCTAGCAAAACCGCGTCCTTAGGTCCACGAGCACCTCGCTAGCGCGTGATGGGCCAGCGGGACGAGACCGATTCGTCGGGGTTCGCGTTCTCGACGAGGTCGAGCCACGCTTCGAGCTTGCCCGTCGCGGGGGCTTCCCACTTCATCGTGACGAGCCGCTTGAGGAGCTGCGGGGTGTGGTCGCCGCAGCGTGCCTTGTCGCCGAAGGAGGCGCGCGCGCGATCGATCTCGTTGGCCGCGTCCTGCCAGCGGCCCTCGGTCTGCGCGAGCCAGGCGAGCGTGAGGTGGCGGTGCTGGCGTGGCTCCGCCTCGTCGAGGACGATCTTCTCGCACTCGATGCAGAGCTGCTTCGCCTGCGGGTCGTCCTTCGCCAGCGCCACCTGCGCGAGCAGCAAGCGTGCCTCGAGGTCGCCCCACGGGTCCTGCAGCCGCTCGAAGATCTTCGCCGCCACCGACGCATGCGCGCCGCCGGCCGCGAAGTCGTCGGTGTCGATCGCGATGAGCGCCAGCAGCCGCTCACAGGCCGCCTCGCCGCGCGGGTTCATGAGCTCGCGGAACGCAGCGCGCGCCGAGAGCGCTCGCGCCCGCGCCGCGTCCATCTCGCCGGCGCGATGGTCGGCGTGCCCGAGCACGACGTCGCACTGCGCGATGCCGAGCCGATAACCGATGGCATCGAACGACTGCCGCGCGTGGATGAGCAGATCGCGCGCGCGTCGATAACCGCCGACCGCGGTCTCGATCATCGCGAGCAGGATGAAGCACTGCGCGCCACCGAGCATGTCGGAGACGGCATCGCAGTGCTTGCTCGCCTCGAGGAGCACCTCGCGCGCGCGGGCATGCTCGCCGAGGAGGTAGTCGATCTCGCCGAGCACCACGAGCGCGGCGGCGAGGCCGCGATCGTCCTTGAGCTCCTCGAAGCGCGAGATGGCGAGCGCCACCTGCAACCGACCCTGCGCGGGCGCGCCGACGTCGCTCGCGAGATGACCGAGGAGGCGCAGCGCGTGCGCTTCCCTGGTCTTGTCCCCGACCACCTCGAACGCGCGACGCGCGGTCTCGGCCTGCTCGCGTGCCTCTTCGAGCTTGCCGATGTGACGGAGCGCCTCGGCCCGCCAGTAGGCGTACTCGGCGGCGGCGACGCCGGTGACGCGGCCCTCGAGCATGGCGACGTCCTTGAGCGTCGCGGCGGTGTCGCGACCGCGGGCCCACGCGCCCTCGATGAAGCTGAACATGAGGCGGGCCGCGACGTCGTCGTCGCCCGCGCGCAGCAGGTTGCGCACGCGGTGCTTCATGATGCGGCGCGAGCCGACCTCGGGATGCTTCGCGAGCGCGTTGGCGGCGAGCCGGAAGATCGCCGGTGCGTCGTTGCGCTCGTGGAGGCGACCGAGCAGGTGCTCCTGGAGCAGCGCGTGCGGCCAGCGGAACTGATCGTTGCCCGAGGCGAGGAGGATCTGCGCTCGCGTGAGCGCGACGAGCGCATCGCGCGGGTCCATGCCGAGCGCAGAGAGCAGCGCCTTCAGCACCACGCCGCGAACGTCGTCGCCGAGCGCCGCCGCTGCATACGCGGCGAGGCGCAGATCGGTGGGGACGGCGCGCAGGCGCTCGTCCCAGAGATCCGCGGTGGTGATGGCGCGTCCGTGCAG
>JAYTZB010001328.1:0-3417 GCA_043742085.1 Polyangiaceae bacterium | reverse complement strand
GTGGTCGGCGTCTCGCGTGACTCGGTGAAGAGCCACTGCTCGTTCCGGGACAAGTACGACCTCGTCATCCCGCTCATCTCGGATCCCGAGCGCAAGCTCCACGAGGGCTTCGGCGCCTGGGGCGAGAAGGTGATGTACGGCAAGAAGATCCTCGGCGCGATCCGCAGCACGTTCCTCATCAAGGACGGGGTGGTGGGCAAGGTCTGGCCGAGCGTGAAGGTCGACGGGCACATCGACGCGGTGATCGCGGCACTCTCGGGCAAGACGGCCGCGCCCGACAAGACGGCCGTGAAGGCGCCCGCGAAGACGAAGGTCGCGGCGAAGGCCAAGGCCCGCGCGCGGTGAGCGGCGGCGACGACGTCACCGTCGTATGGCTCGCGGCGGACATGAGCGAGCGCGACGACGCGGCGCGCGCGCTCGCCGAATGGGGGCGCGCGCGAGGGCTTCGCCTACGAGCGGCGACCGCAGGCGCTCGTTCGGGACCGTCGAAGATCGACTTCACGATCGCGGATCGCGTGGAAAAAGAGCTCGATCGCGCTCGCGAGGCGACTGCTGCGCTCGACGCCGACGCCGCCGAGCGCGCGCTTGCCCGCGCCGAGACCTGGCTTCGCGAGCACCCGGAGCTCCCGCAAGCGGCATGGCTCCGCGCCGAGGTCCACCGCAGCTGGGCGGCGCGCTGGTCCCGCGTGGAGCCTCGTGACGAGCAGCGCGCGCAGCTCGCATGGCAAGAGGCCGACGCTCTCGACGGCGGTCGCGCCGCCGGCATCGGCGAGGTCGCCTTCCCTGCCCGCCCCCGCGGCGCCATCACGCTGACCGTGTCCGGCGCGCCGAGCCAGAGGGTGATCGCGCGCCTCGACGGCGCCGAGATCGCGAGCACGGCGTCGGCTGACGGCGTCACCGCGTACGCGCTCGACGTTCCGGCGGCGGAGCATCACCTCGTGATCTCCGTCGACGGCAACGTCGCGTTCGCTTCGTGGGTGGCGATTGCACCGACCAGCGCGGGCTCGCCGCGCCCGACCATTCCGATCCGCGTCGGCGACGACGGCGCGTGCTCGGCGTCATCGCTCGACCCCGTCACGCGCACCACCGACGGTGCGGTCCATGCGAGCGGCGTGTCCTGCGATCACTGGGTCGCCGCGGTGCCCGCCGAGCGTCGTGGCGCGGTGCTCGTCGCGCGCTGCGAGCGGAGCGCGTGCGGACCGTTTCTCGAGTGGCGCAGCGAGAGCGCATTCGGGGCGCCGAGCTCTCCTCCTCTCGTGGCTCATCACGGCCCGTGGCCGGCATGGGCGACGTGGACGGCGATCGGCGTGGGCGCGCTCGCCGCGACCACCATCGCGCTGGTTGCCAGCGGCGTTCTCGAGTCGCACCCCACCGAGCAGCGCTTCGTCGCGGGCGGCGTACGCGTCGAGTGAAACTTCCGCGCGCCGTGCGGAAGAATCTCCAGCGGCGGGTTGTAGATAGAGCGAGGGCGGCTCGCCCCGAGACGGTAAGCGGAAGGTCCGCATCCCCCTGCCCGTGCGTCTCGCGGCAGAGCTCGTTTCCTCGCCCCGGTATCCCCACCGGAAACCCGAATCGCGGAGGTGCCCATCAAGCCAAGGACCAATGATTCGTTTGTCGACTGCAAATCCCTGAGAGGCTCCCGGTGCGTAGCCAAGCGCATCCGGGGGCCTTCCTCTTTTTGTCTGTCGTCACGCTGAGTTCCGCGCGTCGCTCGAGCTGATAAATCACGGTAACGCGCGTTGCGAAGCACGGTGGCCACGCTTACCCTGTTCGGAGAGGTTTCTATGGCCAACGCCGCGACCGACCTGCGCCTCGACTTCAACGCCTTCGTCACACGAAGGAAGGCAGAGCGCGCCGAGGGCGCGATGGAGGGCGAGCACGATTACTCGTACGTCCTGGACCGACAGACCCGCGCGACGTTCGACTCCGCCAAGCCCATCGAGCTGGCCATCGCGAGCGCGGTCCGCGTCTTCAAGGAGCGCGAGAAGGGCAACCTGCTCGGCAACGCGGTGAAGGTCTCGGATCGCCAGTTCTCGCGCATCCACGGCATCGCGCGGGAGTGCTCGCAGACGCTGGGGATCACCGCCCCGCAGGTCTACATCGCGAGCAGCCCGGTCATGAACGCGGGAACCTACGGCACGAACGAGGAGTCGTTCATCGTCATCCACTCCGCGCTCGTCGATCAGTACACGGACGAGGAGCTACGCTTCGTCATCGGCCACGAGTGCGGCCACATCCACAACTCGCACGTCGTCTACCTCACCACGCTCCATTTCCTGCACCTCGTCGCGCGCGCCTACCTCGGCGCGCTCGTGATGCCGGCGATCATCCCGCTCATGGCGTGGTCACGCCGCGCCGAGATCACGTGCGACCGCGCCGGCATGCTCTGCTCGAAGGACACGCAGGTGGCCTCGCGCGCGCTGACCAAGCTCGTCGTGGGCTCGAAGAAGCTCTACGAGGAGTTCAACCTCGACGCGTTCCTCGAGCAGTACGACGAAGGCAAGGAGGGCATCGGTCGTTACATGGAGGCCCTCGCCTCGCACCCGTTCCTGCCCAAGCGCGTGCTCGCCATGCGCGTGTTCGCGGAGAGCGGCCTCTACCGGAAGCACGCCGCGTCGAGCAACACGCCGACTGGCCTGTCGATGCCCGAGGTCGACGAGCGCGTCAAAGGCCTCCTCAAGGGCGACGCGTAGGTCTTTTCCTCTCTCATCAATCCAAGAAAGAACGAAGATGCTCGAAGGATTTCGGGAGCGGAAGCTCGACGTGACGGTGGCCCTCCAGGAGCTGTCGGACATCGCGGGGGGGCTCGGGGCCAAGAGCCTCAAGGAGCGCCTCGACCGCGATCTCGTGAAGAAGATGGAGGAGGACCGCTTCCACCTCGTCGTCGTCGGCGAGTTCAATCACGGCAAATCCAGCTTCGTGAACGCGCTCCTCGGCGAGACCGTCCTCCCCGTCGGCGTCACGCCGACCACCGCCGCCATCCATCATCTCAAGTACGCCGAGACCCCGGAATCCACGGTCGTCTACACGTCGGGCAAGCGCGAATCGATCCCGTTCGGCGACACCCGCAAGTTCGCGGTCGGCGGCGGCACCAGCCCCGACGACGTCGACTACCTCGAGGTCGGCTATCCCGCAGCGCTGCTGAAGGAGCGCATCCTCCTCGTCGACACGCCAGGCGTGAACGATCTCTCGCTCCAGCGCGCGGACATCACGTACAGCTACATTCCGCGCGCCGACGCGGTGCTGTTCCTCCTCGATGCGGGGCAGATCCTCAAGGAGAGCGAGCGGCAGTTCCTCAACGACAAGCTGCTCAAGGCGTCGCGCGACAAGATCGTCTTCGTCATCACGAAGTGGGACATCCTGAACGAGGACGAGAAGAAGGAAGCCCTCGCCTACGCGCGCACGCAGCTCGCGAAC
>JAYTZB010001327.1:0-6966 GCA_043742085.1 Polyangiaceae bacterium | reverse complement strand
GCACGTGCCGGCGCTCGACGCGACATCGACGGCGAGCGCATGCCCGCGCGCATCGAGCGACGGATACGCGGCCACCACAGCAGCGAGACCGGGCTCTCCCGCCCGTCGCAAGAGCGCCGCTGCCTCCTCGCCGCGCGGTGAAGAAAGCGCCTTCGCGACGTCCTCGAGCTTCGCCCCCTCGACGTCGAACTTGGTGACGGCGGCGATCTCCGCGATCGACACGTCCGGCGGCGTCGCGTTGTGCACGTACGCCTCGTCGAGGACCACCGCGACACACGACGTGCGGACCGGTTCGGGGAATGGAACCTCGTAGGCCTGTCCCGGCTTCGTCCAGGCGTCCTCGGGCATCGTGACGAGGAACATCTTCTCGTCGGTCGCGATGAAGAACGTTCGCGGGGCCGCGCCCTCGGGCTTCGGCTTCGAGGGCGCGATGGTGACGACGAGCGAATGGATCGGCAGATCGGAGGGCGCGCGCATGGTCGCGAACTCGCCGTGACCGTCGCCCGCGGTCCGTGCCTCGCTCCAGACCGTGTCGATCGAACCGTCGGTCAGAGCAGGGGCATTCGGAGAGCTTCCACCGGTCGCGACGAGCACGCGCGCGAGCGGCGCAGCTGCGTTGGTGCGCGCCTGCGCGATCACGTGCTGGGCGCCGTCGCGGGCCTTCTTGTCGATGCGCGGCAACGTGGCCCCAACGAGCTGCATGCGCCTCGCATCGACGCCCTGCGCTCCGAGCGGGGTCACGGCCTGGCCGCAGATCCGCGTGTCCTCGCGCGTCTCGGCGACGATGACGAACTTGCTCTGCCCCTCGCGCTCCTTGACGAGAACGAGCTGGCCGCTCCGATCACCCTCGTCACCTTGCGTGTATCCGGTGAGGCCAGCGAAGATCGGCGCGTCGCTGTGCCCGGATATCACCGCCTCGAACGCGAGGTCCTTGCGCTGTACGTCGGGCACGCGAACGCGCGCCACAGCGCGACCTTCGCCGACCGGGATGATCTCGATCGCCGAGGCGGCGCTGTCGATGCGCGACCTCTCGATGGTGATCGGGATCTCCTTCGAGTGACCGCCGCGGACGACGCGGATGACCCCGGCGCCGGCATCGATCGTGACGTCGACCGCCTCGAGGCCGCCACCAGCCGGCACCACCTTGCGGAGCGGGCCGTCGGCCCGAGCGTGGCGCGGGGAGGCGGCGAGACCTGCCATGACGAGGGTCGCGAGGACGATCCGCAGCGCGATCCGACGAGACATGCCAACACCTCGATATCGTTAGAGAGGGTCAGCGTCCAGCCGCCGTTTGTTTGCCCCTGCCTGCGTGCCCATGTCACACGATGGCGGATGCGACGCTCGTGGATGGCGTTGGGGGTCGGTGCCCCTCTCGTGGTGGCGCTTGCCTTCGCGTCGTTCTCGCGTTCGCCGGTTCATGCCGAGGGCGTGCACGATCTGCCGTCGATCTCGAAGCTCGTCGGGGTGACCGGAGGCGCCGCTTCGGCGCCGCCGCACGCCACGCTGGCGGGCCTCGAGCTCGCCAAGCTCACGGTGGGCGATACGGCGGCGACCGCGCCGCTGCCCGAGAAGCGCGTCGCGCATCTCACCATCGATCCGGTGCTCCAGCGCGCGGCCGATGGCGTCATGAGCATGCACCACGTGCCCGAGGCCTCGGTGGTGCTCATGGACGTGCAGACGGGGAAGATCCTCGTCTACGCGAGCCACGTCGAGAAGGGCCCGCAGCGCGACCTCTGCGTCGAGGCCACGGCGCCGGCCGCGAGCGTCTTCAAGATCATCACCGCGTCGGCGCTCGTCGAGCAGGCGGGCGCCACTGCCGATCAGCGCGAGTGCTACTCGGGCGGAGAGCAGCGCATCCTCGAGAAGGACCTCGTCCCGGATCCCAAGCGCGATCGCTGGTGCACGACGCTCGCCGGCGCGATGGGCCGCAGCATCAACACCGTGTTCGCGCGGCTCGCGCTGCACCACCTGAAGCCGGCGGGCCTCGAGGCTCAGGCCAAGGCGCTCGGCTTCGGCAGCGCGCTCCCGTTCGACGTCGCCGTGCAGCCGAGCGCGGAGCACTTCCCCGAGGACTCACTGGGCTTCGCGCGCACCGCTGCCGGGTTCTGGAACACGACGCTGTCGCCGCTCCACGCCGCGTGGCTGAGCGCGACGATGGCCCGTGGCGGTGAGCCGGTCCGTCCGGTGCTCGTCGCCGACGTAACGGAGGAGAACGGCAAGGTGGTGTGGACCGCCTCGACGAGCCTCGCGCAGAAGCGCGTCATCAAGGAGAAGACCGCAGAAGCGGTGACCTCGATGATGGAATCGACGGTTTCCGACGGGACGTCGTACCGCGCGTTCCACGATCCGAAGGGGGCGGCGTTCCTGCCCAACATCGGCGTCGCGGGGAAGACCGGCACGCTGACCGATGGGACGAACCAGCGCTTCTACACGTGGTTCACGGGCTTCGCGCCCAGCCACCCGATCGTCATCGCCGACGGCGATGCGCCGGCCAACGCGCCGCCCAGGCAGGTCGCGATCGGCGTCCTCGTCGTGAACAACCCCACGTGGTCGATCAAGGCGAACCTGCTCGCGCGTGAGGTGCTGCGCGCCTACTTCGCGCAACAGAAGGTGCCGAACGTGACGAGCCCGCAGCTCCACACCGCCCCCGCGAAGGACAAGGACGGGGGCGCGGACGACGACGACACGCAGCCCGCGCCGCCTCAGCGCGGTGTTTCGACGACGCCCGGCACGAAGCACCGCCGGCAGCGCGGCTCGTAGTCGGCCGCGCCGCCCACGAAGAGCTGGCCCTCCGTGCCGACGAGCCGCTGCGAGCGACAGGCGGCAGCGCCGCAACGCGTGCAGACTGCATGCAGCTTGGTGACGTACTCGGCGATGCTCATGAGCGCCGCCATCGGTCCGAAGGGCTGGCCGCGGAAGTCCTGATCGAGCCCCGCGCAGATCACGCGAATGCCGGCGTTGGCGAGGCGCTCGGCGACGGCGATGACGCCTTCGTCGAAGAACTGCGCCTCGTCGATGCCGACGACCTGAGCGACGCCCAGGCCCGCTTGCTCGACGAACGACATGATCTCGGCGGAGCCGGAGACCGCCGTGGCCTCGGCCTTGAGGCCCTCGTGGCTGACCACCTTCACGTCGTCGTAGCGGTTGTCGATGCGCGGCTTGAAGAGCAGCACGCGCTGCTTGGCGAAGTGCGCGCGCTTCACGCGACGGAGGAGCTCTTCGGTCTTGCCGCTGAACATCGAGCCGCAAACGACCTCGATGCAGCCGCGGCGCTCGTGCGCTGACGCAGCGCGCAACCCGAACGAGAGGTGCTCCCCGTGCTGAGACATCGCCAAGCGCCGCATACTCGGCGCCCGCGTCGACAACAAGAGAGGGCGACGGCCGCCGCGGTCGAGGTCGGCGGTCAGCCGCGGTCCACGCTTGAAAAGACCAACGATTCCATGTGGATGGCCCTAACCGTAAGCATGCTCATCGATGACCGCGACGGTTGTAGGCGAGACGCGGTGGGCGGCCGCGGCTCTGCTACCGCGGGGCAAGGGCGGGCTACGACTGCGGAAACCGGCGCGGAACCCGACGTCCGACCTCTGCTTTCCGGTGCGCCGTCTCGCGCCGGCCGTAGACGCGGAAGGAAGGAATGCTAGATTGGTTTCTGTGGAAGTCGTGCTCCGCAAGCTCGGGAAGGGGTCGCGCGCCGTCGCGGGACGCCTCGTGCGAGCTCCTCGAAAGGGCTCGGTCGTCGTGATCGAGTTTCCCGATGGGATGCACGAATACGTCACGACGCCGGTGAAACGCGTGCTCCGGCTCGCGGGTCGCGAGGTCTTCTACATCGAGACGATCAACAGCCGTTATCGCCTCGAAGTTCGCAGCCGCGAAGACGCGGTTGCCGAATCTGCGGGCTGAGAAAACGCCAGCCGCCTTGACGACGACGCGGAAACGGCGTTGTCTGCGCGGCCATGGGTAAGTTCGACCGCCGCAAGTCGCAGAAAATGACCCGCCGTAAGGGCCAGGCCAAGAAGAAGGCGCGCCTCAAGCGTCTCCGCGCCGTGAACGCGCCGAAGACGACCGCCAAGAAGAAGACGGCGGCGAAGAAGTCCTCGCCGCCGAAGTCGTCCGCGTCGCCCGGCTGAATCCAGCCGGCTGCGCCACCGCTCTCAGCGGTTGCGGAGCCCGCCGACTGGCGCGTCCTCGCCGAGCCCGATCGAGGCCGGCGGAGGCGGAGCTGCAGCTTGCGCGGGCGCAGGAGCGGGTACAGGAGCATCGGCGCCGCCGCCTCCCAGGTAGATCGTCGGGAACTGCGAGCGCTTCGGCGCTTCGGTTGTGGCGGTCACGGGGACGGGCGGCTCGCCGAGCAGACCGAGGTCGCCGTCGAGACGCTGCTCCTCGGTGAGCTTCCAGTCGCCCTTCGCGTCGGAGTGCCACTTCTGCTTGAGCGTCGTGACGCGTAGGTCGCCTTCGTTGGCGCGGTACCACGCGATCTTCACGGAGGTCTCGGCGTCGTCCTCGCCCTTCATCTTCAGGCCGGTCATGTCGTAGTCGGCGATGCGAACGCTGCCGCCCCAGGCTCGGCGCCGCTCGAAGAACTGATCGCGCGCCTTCGGCGCTACGCGCTCCGCGGCGAGCTCCATGCGCCCGAAGCGCGCGTTGAGGTTCAGCTCGAGGGCTGCCTCCTGCGCCATCGCAGGCTTCGATTGCCCGACCAGACCACAGGCCATCGTGGAAGCGGCGAGGAGAGACACGGCGAGCACGAGACGCATGCGCATGCGCAGACCGTACGCATGGTGCCCGGCGGAGGGCCAAGTTCTCGGCGTGCTTTTCTTGCCTTCCGTCCTTCAGTAGGGAACGGCGGCCACGAAGTAGATCTTGTCGATGCCGCCGCTCGCGAGCCCGCGGGCGTAGCCGAGCCGGAACGTGAAGTTGGCGATGTAGCCGAGCGTGCTGTCGAACCAGAGCTCGGCGCCGGTGCCGGTCTTGAACTGCGCGGTGTCGAGGAGATCGAACGCGCTGCCATAGTCGAGGAAGACCGCACCGCTGATGCGGTTCAGGAAGACGGGAAGCGTCGACGGTCCGCGGTCGACGTTCACGATCGGAAAGCGGTACTCGACGTTGCCGAGCGCGTAGCTGCGCCCCGCCTCGATGACCGACGGATAGCCGCGCAGCGTGATGCCGCCCTGGATGAGGATGTTGCGGACGGTGTCGACGATGGGAAGGTCGACGAAGCTGCCGACGAAGAACGCGCCGCGCCCCGGAAACGACCCGCCGCTCGTGCCCGCGCCGGCGTGCAGCGCCAGCGAGTGATGCTGGAGCCAGGGCATCAGGTAGTAGAGCGTGAGGTCGCCGTTGGTCACGAAGCCGGAGAACTCGCTGCCGAGGCGCGGATCGGTGAGATCGAACGAGAGGCTCAGCGAGTGGCCGCGCTCGGGACCGACGCTCCACAGGTAGCGCTCGGCATTCGTGTACGAGTACCCGAGGTGCAGGGCGCTCGCGATGCCGCGCGGCGGCAACGACGGCGTCTCGTAGGGATCGAGCTTGTCGACCGGGACGGGGATGTCGGCGCCGATGCGCGCGACGCTCTGCGTGATCACGTAGGAGCTCGAGCCCGTCGCGTCGGGCTTGCTGTAGACGATGCTCGAAGCGAAGCCGGTGGTCTCCTGCACGATGGTGGGGCGGAAGTTGTTGCCGAGCTGGTAGCCGCCGCGCGGCGCGATGGTGCGAAACGCGCTGAACCCCACGTCGAACGGCAGCCGCGCATACGTGTACGCGAGAGCGCCCTGCAGCTCCGGCTTCTCGAGCTCGGTCACCGACGTCGCCGTCACGATGTGGAAGCCGGTCAGGTCCGCCTGCGAAGCGGTCATCGATACCACCCGACCGAACGCGCCCTCGGTGATGGCAACGCCGTAGCGGCGCGGGACCAGCGTCGGCCACGGGCTGTACGGCTTCACGTCCCAGCGCTTCTGCGGAACCACCGCGGGCGTCGGGCGCCTGTCGACGTACGGCGCCGCTTCGGTCCACGCGCTCTCGTCGATCGGAATCGCGAAGAGATCGAAGCCCGCCTTCGTGTAGCCGACGTAGGCCAGCGTCTTTCCGTCGGGCGACGGCTCGGCCATGTATGCGCCGGTCAAGACGTTGGTGACCTGCCGCAAGCGTCCGCCGTCGAGCTCGAGCGCGTAGATGTTCGAGACGCCGGTGCGATCGGAGTGGAAGTAGACGAGGCGTCCGTCGGCGGAGAAGCTCGGCGCTCCGTCGACCGCGCGATCGTTGGTGAGATCGCGGTAGGTGCCGTCTCGCACGTCGACGTAACGGATGTCGCGATAGCCGCCGCGCTTCCAGACGCTGTACGCGACGTGCGTTCCGTCCGGGGACCAGCGCGGCGTGAACGACTGCTCCATGAAGTAGGTCGGTACGAGCTCGCGCTGGTTCTGGAGGCCGTCGTCGGTGAGGTCGGCGATGTGCAGCGACCGCGTGCCGTGGTTGTTGACGGTGAAGACGATGCGCCGGCCGTCGGGGGAGACCGACGGATCGGCGGCGCGCTTGCCCTCGGTCACGCGGGTGCGGCCGCCGTCCGGGAGGCCGAACGAGCTCTTCTTGCCGGGCTGCATTCGCTCGAGGTCGCCGAACAGGTAGACGTTCTTGAAGTACTCCTGCGCCCCGAACACGACGCCGCCGTCGGGCGTGAAGCTCGACACCGACTCCCCCGGCGTCCGCGCGATGCTCTCGCTGTCGTTCTCGCTCTGCTTCGTGTCGATGACGGCGCCGGTCGCGTTGCGCTTCACCGGCAACGCCCAGAGCCCGGCCCGGTCGTGCTGGTCCTCACGGTGGTAGAGGAGGCCGCCGGCGTACTCCGGCCATGCGTTGTTCGGGATCCACCGCGGATAGCGCGCGATCTGACCGTGGTGCGTGATGCGCGTGCCCTCGCGAAGTCCTTGCGCGCGCACCTCCAACGCCTGCGCCTCGTACTGCTTCTTCATG
>JAYTZB010001326.1:0-18150 GCA_043742085.1 Polyangiaceae bacterium | reverse complement strand
TCAGTGCGGCGCAAGTCCTCACCTGCGGGTCGCGTGAACTGATACGGCGCCGCGCAGGAAACCTTTCCTGCGCGCCCGAAAATCAGGGAAATCGAGGCGATTTCAGCGCTTCAGCGGAGGAGCGCCGCCGCCCTTGCGCGGCACCGGCGGCGGATTCGGCACGGGCACCTTCGGCGACGACGGCTTCTGGAGGTCGTCCTCTTCGAGAGCGATCGGCTCTTCGCTCGGCGACGTGCCGTTCGCGGCAATCGGCGGCGGCTCGGGCCATTCGAGCGAGGACGGCTTCGCCGGGATCTCCGACTCGTCCCAGGGCTCGCGCTTCATCTCGACGCGCGGCGACTTCTGCTCGTTCGACATGAGCGTCTGCATCATCGCGGCGCGGGCCTCGGCGAGCTTCGGGCTCTCCTCGACCTGCCCCGGCGACCACATGCTTCGCTCCTCGACGCTCGGGATGCTCGGCGGCTCGTCGTCCTCATCGCCGCCGTCGACCGCGGCGTTGTCAGGGATGGCGCCGCCCGGAACCGGGAAGCCCGAGTCGTGCTTGGCGTCCTTCGCGCGGCCCTGCGCCTGGCTGAACGCCTCGGCCTCGGCGACCGCAACGGCGTCGCTCGGCGCGTTGACGGTCGGGTGAGCCTCCGCGAGCTTGTCGTGTCTCGCCGTCGAAGGCTCCGCGCTCAAAGGAGGATTGCCGGTCGAGGCGGGGGGAGGCGGTGCAGCGCCACCGGCAATGGCTGCACCGCCGGGAGA
Organism: Polyangiaceae bacterium; assembly: GCA_043742085.1. Lineage (GTDB taxonomy): Bacteria > Myxococcota_A > Polyangia > Polyangiales > Polyangiaceae > Labilithrix. The sequence continues at coordinate 17,403 of JAYTZB010001326.1, read as the reverse complement.
GGCTTTGCTCTCTCCGCTGGGTCCCTGCGAGCTCTTGGTCTCGGCGATCTCGGGCGCGAGCCCCGCCTTGCGCGCGAACTGATCGAGCGCGAAGAGGAGCGCGTCCTGCGCGGTCTTCGCGAGCACGGTGTCCCAGCCGATCGCGGCGATGATGCCCGCGGGCGAGCCATCACCGGCCTCGTGCATCTTGCGGACCCACGCGACGATCTGGTCCTTGCTCAGCGTGTCGCAGAGCACGTCGGTGCCTTTCAGCTTCCCGCCGCGGCCCTGGACGTTGTTCAGAAACCACTTGTCGTCGATGAGCCCGAGCTCACGCGCGGTGGCGAGCGCCTTCTGGATGGCGACGCCCGTGAGGCGGCCATGACGCCAGAACGACCACCACTCGGCGAGCACGATCCAGTCGACGAGGATGTCGGGCGTGATGCCCTCCTCGAAGATGGGCTCGTCGATGTCGCCGGCGACCAGCGCGTCGTGGACCACGAGCTTCACGCGCTCGTCGTCGTCCTTCAGCGCCGCCTTCGCGCCGCGGATCCCCCACTTCGCGAGCACGGGGCCGCGGACGTCGTTGGGCATGTGGAGAAAGAGCTGATCTTTCGCCTTCTGCTCGTCGTACGGGAAGAAGTGCGCGACGAATTCCTTCGCGGTGCGCACGCGGCCGGCCTCCGTCCGTCGATGGTCTTCCATCGAGAGACAGAACTTCGTGACCGCCTGATTCCGATCGTTCCTCGGTTTAGCCACCGACTCCTCCAAGCGAGAGATCAAAGGTACACGTTAGGCGTCACCGGGACACCTTCTCGCTGCGCCGCAGGCTCACTTCGGCCGCTATTTCGGGCCGGGCGCCGCGCACCGACCGTTGATGCACTGGATGGCTGCCGAGTTGCAGCAGTCGGCGGCCGTCGTGCACTTCTCGAACTCCTGCGCGCAGGTCGGGACGGTCGCGGTGCACACCAGCGCGCCGCCGTCGGTGCCGGGACGGCAGAAGCCGCCGCAACACTCGTCGCCGCTCTCGCACGAGCTCCCGTCCTGGTGACAGGGATCGACCACCCAGTAGCCGCGTGAGTTGCCCGCGAGGAGCTCCTGCGCCGGGAGGTAGAACGCGGGGTGGCTCGGGTCGGTGCCGGGCGGGGCGTTGAGATCGATGGCAGCGACCCACAGCTTCTTCGGGGTCGGCGTCGTCGTGAGGTCGTGGAAGCGCGGGTCGCTGTAGAACGGATTGATGGTCGCGACGTTGCCGTAGAGGCGACGGCTCGTGAAGACCACCCATGCGTAGCCGCCCGACGGAACCGGGTTGACGGTGGGCTCGTAGTTCAGCGTCGTATCGTCGTCGTGCGCGTTGAGCGCGGTGGCCGGGATGTACGTACCCGCCGCGTTCTTGCCGTTCAGGTTGTCGAGGGGGTGAGCGGTCTTCGTCTTGAGATCGAGCCACCAGAGCTCGGCGCGCGCGCCCTGATCGGAGGCCGGCGGAGCTGCGGTGTCGGCATCGGAGCGCGTGCCGCCGTAGTCGCGGCCGTTGAAGCGCGTCTCGTGCTCGAACACGATCGCGTCGCTGGTCGGCAGGAACGACGGGAAGAGCGCGGTGCCGGCGGCGGGCGTGTGCAGCGTGGTGATGGCAGCGCCGAACGTCTTCGTCGCCTTGTCGAAGCTCAGCATGCCGAGCGTCTTCTTGTCGGCGCCGGTCGCTCCCTGGAACATCGTGAAGGCGATCGATTTCCCGTCCGGCGAGAACGCGGGATACGCGCCGCTGAAGCCGGCCGGCCAGTTCGTCGTGATCGGCGTGGGCGTTCCCGTCGCGCCCGTCGGTACCGTGAAGAGGCCGTTCGGCGTCGTCGTCGACCCCGCCGCGGTGCTCGAGTCCCCGACGAACATCGTCCCGTCGGGGTAGATGGCGGGCCACGAGAAGTTGGCGGCGGCGCCCGAGGGCGTGATCACCGTCTCGACGTGGGTCTTGAGGTCGTAGGCGCTGAACTCGCGCTTGTCGCCGAGGTCGCGCTGCGTGATCAGCACCGAGCCGTTGGCGGCGACGGAGTGACATACGCGGCACTGCGTCTGGTCGCCGGTCGCGCCGGCCACGAGCGTGGGATCGGTGGAGCCACCGGTGATGGAGAGCGTGGCGGCGCCGAAGCTGTTCCCGCCGACGCCGAGCCCGCCGGTGAAGTTCTTCGCGAGGCGCGTGCCGTACGAGTTGTAATAGACGATGCCCTTCAGCGGAGCGGACGCGATCTTCCACGTGCGCGTGATGGGGCCGTAGGCGGTGGTGCCCTTCGCGAACGTGACGGAGACGGTGACGTCCTCGCCGGCGTTCGATGCGAGGAGCTGCTTCCACGCTTGCTGCGGGATGGGATGATGGACGAACGGCGCGGCGGTCTTCGCGAAGAAGCCCTGGTACGTGAACGAGGTCTCGGTGAGCTTGATGTAGACCGCGTCGTAGTCGGCCTGCGCGCCGGGCTTCCACTGCATGAGCGGCGCGAGGATGCCGCGCGGCCACACGGTCTTGTCGTACGGGTAGAGGAAGGCGAGACCGGGGTCGGCGACCGCGGCGCCCGTCAGCGTGGCGACGAGAGCCGGGCTGACCGCGCTGCCGGGACCTTCGCCGCCGACGCCGCCGTTACCGCCGGTGCCGCCGCCATCGGGAGCGCCTGCATCGGCGAGGCTGCTGCCGTTGTCGGTGACGACGAGCTTCACGGTGACGGTGGTGCTCGCGGTCTTGCCGTTGCGCGCAGCGGTGATCTTCGCGACGCCGCCGACCGCGCCCGATGCCGTGAAGAGGCCCGTCGTGAGACCGACGGCGCCGATCTCGCCGCGGTCGATGGTGAACGAAGCGGGGACCTCGACGCCGCCGGTGGTGACGGCCTTGAACTGCAACGTGGGCGCGGGCATGCCCGACGTGAACGTGAGGACCTGATCGACGGGCGTGATGGTGAACGCTGCCGCGTCGAGATCAGCCGCGCCGTCTCCGTTGCCGAGGATCGGATCGCCGCTCGACGAGGTGTTGCCGCCGCCGTCATCACCGGTGCCCACCGGACCGAAGTCCGAGCCCACGGTGCTCGAGCCGCAGGCAACGACGAGCGCGACACCCGACAAGCCAAGAGCGAGAAGAACGTAGAGATTCCGCATCAAACCAAAGAGTAACTAAGGCGGCGCGATATAGCGATCGAACAGCTCCAGGATCTCCCGCCGCGCGAACACGAACTCGAGGCAAGCGAGGACCAAGAAAGGTCCCATCGGCAAACGCATCGTCGCCAGCACCGGAGCGCCGGGTGAGTGTGGAGCGGCTACATCGGCGGCCATCGGGTCGTCGGCGAGGAGCTCGCGGGCTTCTTCGTCGCCCGCGGCTGCCTTGGCGCGGAGGTCGTCGAGCTCGGCCTGGACGCTGGCGGGTACGGCGAACGACACGCCGAGCACGCGCATGATCAGGGCGCAGAGCGCGGACTGCAGCGCACCTGCGAACACCACGAAGACCGCTCCAGGCGCGCCGAGCCAGGCGCCGGCGAAGAGCGCGAGCTTGGCGTCGCCGAGGCCCATGCCGCTCCGCCCGCGAAGCTTCTTGTAGAGGAGGAAGGGCAGGTAGGTGAGCGCCAGACCGACGACGATCCCGACGAGCGATCCGACCAGCCCGACGCCGCGCCACGTCGACGACACCAGCGCAAGCAGGGCGCCGCCGAGTGTCAGCTCGTTGGGAAGGATCATGTGCTCGAGGTCGACGGCGGCCGCTGCCACCAGCGCGATGGCGAGCGTGGCGTTCACCGAGAAGTAGAAGACGGCACGTCCGACGCTGACGTCGGGGACGCGCGTGACGAGGTGCCCGAACCACGCGCCGATGGCGACGCTCAGCACGACGACGCCGACGTTGCGGAGCGTGCGTGCACGGCCCTCGACGAGATGCGTGATGTCGTAGCGACGCGGCAGGACATCCGCGAGGCGCGCAGCTACGACCCCGAGGAGGCCGCCGGCCAGCGCACCAACGCCGCGCACGGCTCCGGGCGCAACAGGCAAAGCAGCATCGAGGAGAGCGCTCATGCGCGGCGAGGTGGATGCTACGCGCTTGTCGTCAGGAGGGCCGCATTCACGACGTCCGGCGCATTCACAACGTGCGCATGTACGAGACGAGCGCTGCGCGATCGGCCGCCGGCAGATCGGTGCCGAAGACGTGTCCGGCGACCGCGCCCTTGCCGACCGGGCTCCCGGCATACGTCGGCTCGAGCCGCGCCGGCGAGAGGACGTCCTCGAGCGTGGGGACCGCGCCCTGGTGGAAGTACGGTGCGGCGGCCGCGACGCGGAGCAACGCGGGAGGTCGATAGGTGCCGGTACCGCGCGCGCCTCCGTAGGCGAGCGCGCGATCGGTGCCGATGCGCTCCGCGGGAACGGGCGGGCCGCCGAACGCGGCGTTGGAGTGACACGTCGTGCAGCCCTCGGAAGCGAAGAGCGCGCGGCCGCGTGCGACCGGCGGTGAGCTCGCTGCGGTTCCGGCTTTCGGCTCGGGCGCGAGCGAGTACACGTAGAGCGCGAGCGCATACGCGAGCTCGCGCGGCGGACGGACGCGCTGGTGGTTCGACGTGAGGAGCTGCGTCTCCTGGCGGATGGCGAGCGCGGTGGGACCGACGTGGTGGATGGTGCCGGCCTGGGTGAGCGCCGTCTGCTCGCGGAGACCCCACAGATCCGGGATGGCGACGGGATCCTCGTCGTCGTCCTCGGTGACGTCGGCGCGTCCCGGTCCCCAGCTCTTCATGCGTCGCGCGAGATCGGCGTCCACGCGGACACCGGTCTGCGCGTGATACGCGTTGCGGAGGGCGCCGTAGTCGAAGACCCGTCGCGCTTCGCCGACGGTGGTGCGGCCGTGCTCGTCGATGCTCGCGTGACAGATCGCGCACGTGATCCCGAGCGCGGTCTTGCCCTGGATGTCGGTGAAGATCCGCACGCCGGGATACGTGCCGTCGCTCGCGGCGCGGACGCCCACGCGCTCGCCGACGTCGGGATTCTCGAGCGCCCAGTTCATGAAGATCTCGACACGCAGCGGATAGCCGAAGAAGACCTCGCGCCCCAGCGCCACCCAGCCCGCCATGGTGGTCGGCCGCTTGCCGTCCCACAGGCGCGGCGCCGCGGGATCGATGGCGAGCGGACGATGCGCGCGGAGATCCGCGGCGGTCGCGGTGGTGGCCGGCACCGACTGCGGGTTCCACACCGGGAGGAGATCCCAGCCTGCCGTCTTCAGCCCATACGCATCGAGGCGCTGCTTCGAGTACGTGTTCTTCGGATTGACGAGCGACTCGACGAGCGTGCGCCGCCGAAAATCGGCGTCATCGAGGTAGCGCGTGGCCTCGGCCAGCATCCCGGCTTCGGAGAAGCGATCGGCAGGCAATCTCGCGGGCATCGCGGCCTGCGTAGACGCCGCTGCCGGCGCCGATGCGTCGCTCGTCGGTGGAGCGCTCTCCGATCGATGACAGCCGCCGAACGCCGCGACGCTCAGGGCTCCGAGCAGCGCCGCGAGCGACCGCCAGCTCACGTCGCGACCGGCGGCTCCCGGTTCACGGCGACCGATTCGAGCGTGACCTCCACGCCGTCGATGGTCAGCGTGACGTCGAGCGTATACGCCGTCGAGTAGGCGCTCGTCGTGCGCGTCGAGTCGCTGCCGTTGAGGGTGGACCATGCAGGCGAGGTGAGATCGTAGCTCGCCTTGAGCTCGCTTGCCGGAGCGACGACCTGGTCCCACGCCGCGTAGGCGCTCCCGTTCCACGCCTGAGGCTTGCTCGACTTCAGCGTGTCGACGAGCTTGCCGGTCTGCGCGTCGTGGAGCGTGACGCTGACGATCGCGATGGTCGCGCCCTTGGTGCCGGCGGTGGAAGTGAATGCAATCTGCACGTTCGAGCTCTGGCAGTACCCGCCGCACCCGCCGGGGGCAGGGGCGATGGCGCTCCCTCCGCCACCGTCGGCCGCCTCCTTCTGCGAGGGGACGCTCGCGCAGTCGCCTGCGGCGAAGCCCGACGACGTACCACCACCGGCGGCGGGGGTGTTCGCGCACTCTTCACCGAGCGTGACGGCGGAGATGGTGGCGGTGACCTTCAGGCCCGACGTCGGAGACGTCACCTCGGCCTGCTTCACGGGCGCGGACCCGAGCCCGCTCCCACCCTGGGTGCTCCCCGCCGTGCACGCGAAGGCGGCGATTCCGAGGGCTCCGAGGACGACCACGCAGCGAAGGCTCTTCAGCATGCCCGGACGTAGTGCGTCCGCCGTGCCAGGCCCCGCGAGCAGGTTTTGCCTGGATTTGCCGGCGTTCGACCGGGTCAAGCTGTGCCACCCGCGCGACGGCCTGACCAATCGGGCATGGTCGTTCGGCCGTTCGCGCCGACTCGTTCTACGATGGGCGGAGCCTCTCTCCCTCATGGCCGACCCTCCGTCCTCGTCCGACAGCCCGTCGCCGCCTTCGTACTTGCTCGAAGGTCGGTACCTTGCCGAGAAGCTCGTCGCCCACGGCGATACGGCCGACGTGTTCTCGGGCACCGATACGTGGTCGGGCGAGATCGTGGCCATCCGCATGCTTCGCGCCGATCGCCGCGATCGCGCATCGGCATTCCGGCGCATGTCGGAGCGCCTCTTCGGGACGGCATCGGCGAAGCTCCTGCGCGCCATCCACATCGGCGAGGATCGCGACGGCAATCCGTTCCTCGTCACCGAGCTGCTCGTCGGTCGCGACGTCGAGCGCCTCGGTCGCGTCCGGTGGGAGGTCGCGTGTGAGGTCACGCGTCAGGCAGCGGCGGCCATCGCCGAGATGCACATCAACGGGTTGCATCATGGCGCGCTGCGTTCGTCGACGTTCTTCGTCGCTGCCGCGAGCGCCGGTGGCTCGCGCGTGAAGCTGCTCGATCTCGGCACCGGCGATCGCACGGCAACGGCGGCGAAGGACGTGCGCGCGCTCTGCGCGATCCTTCATCGCCTGCTCGTCGGGCGCCCGCCGCTCCCTGCGCAGGCGCGGCCGGCGCGGCTCCTCTCGAACGTGAACGGCGCGCCGCCGGGCCTCGAGGAGGCGCTCGGGCGCTGGCTCTACGGTGACGAGGAGGTCGGCGCCATCGACGTCGCGAGCGAGCTCAAGGCCATCATCGACGCCGCCAACAGCGAGTTCTGGGCGGGCGGACCGCCGTCGAGCTCGGGTGCACATGCGCTGCCGCGGCCCTCGATGATCAGCGTCGCCGAGCCCAGCGTCGAGGCCGTCGACGACGATGACGAGTGAGCGAGGTCGAGCCCGCGCTCACGGCATGCTCGCTCACGCGCGCGCGGCGATGACGGCCTTCGCCTGCGCGACGAAGCGCTCGGCGGTCCACGGCTCGGTGGGCAGCCACGGACGTCCGTAAACCAGGTACTCGCCGGTGCGCATGTCGGTCGAGAGGTTCGCCTCGATCGGGTAATAGCGGTTGTGCGTGGCGATGAGCGTGTTCAGCCGCGCGAGGTCGAACGTCGCCGCGCGGTCGAGCATCGCCTTCGTCACGACGGCGGGATCGGGCACGTGACCGGCGCGCGCTCGCTTCGCGACGAGCGTGTCGTGCAGCGCGACGAGCACCGCCACGAAGCGCTCCTCGCGATCCTCGATGCTCTTCTTCCGCGTCGCATAGGCGGGCGCGCCGATGGTCATCGCGCGAATGCGATCGTTCACGGACAGCGAGAAGTTGCGCGGCGGATCGGCGCTGTTGAACGCCGTCGGCGCGCTCTTGCGTGCGAGCCGGGCCTCGAAGTCGTCGTCGGAGTCACTCACCGCGCAAAAAAACTAGGGCGCGCCGGCGTGGTCGGCAAGCGCGAGCACGGGCGGAATCGAGGAAAACTTGCCCCGTTCGCGCCTTCGCGAGCACCTTCGCGGCATGCGTATGGGGAATCTCGATCGAAGGATGGCGCCGGCTCAGACCTCGTGTGTCGTGTGCGGGAGCAACGATGCTCGCACGCTCGCGGCCACCACCCTCGAGGACGGCGCGCGCGTCACGGTCTGCGGCTCGCACAAGGTCGCGCATCGCCGCGCCGAGCGCATGGCTCGCTCGGTCGACGAGCTACGCATTCTGCTGTGCGATCGCCGCGTCGCCAACGGCTGACGGCGCCACGATCTTCGCGGCCGCGTCAGACGCGAGGAGGGTAGCCGCCGTAGCCTTGCGCGGATGGCTGGGCGCCCGGGGGCGCTTGCATCTGGGGCGGGGTCCAGGGGCGGGGCTGTTCGACCTGTTTGCCGAGCGCCTTCGAGATCTCGTTGCGCAGGCGGAAGAGGTCCTGACGGAGCGGCAGGATCATGTCGGCGCTCACCGTCAGCTTGCGGCCCTGCGTGGCGCGTCCGGTGTGCCACTTGCTGAGCGCCAGGCGCGCCGCGGCGTCGATGAACTTTCGCCCGGCGCGACCGCCGTAGCTGAACGTCGCCTTCATGCGGCCGATCGGCGACGTGATGAGCTCGAGCTCCCAGGGCGTGAGGTTGCCCATGAGCACCTCGTCGCGCAGGTGGTCGCGGATGATCTTGCCCTTCCGCTTCACCAGCCAGATCACGAGACCGAAGAACGCGATCACGAACAGGAACCACAGCGGCAGCATGAGCAGCACGAGGGTGTTCGAGAGCGTCGCCGCCGTGTTCCACGTCGAGTGCAGGAACGCCGCGAACATGTACCCGCCGAGCGGCGCGAGCCACTTCAGCCAGGTCTTGTTGGTCTCGCGAGCGATGCCGAAGCCGAGGCCGGTCATCGACGTGTAGAGCGGATGGCCCCAGGGCCCGAGGATACCGCGCACCACGATGGTGCCGATGAGGACGTTGCTGCCTTCGTGCGCTGCGTTCGAGTAGTAGATGATGTTCTCGACCGCCGCGAAGCCGAGCGCGGAGAACGTCGCGTAGATCACGCCGTCGACGACGCCGTCGAACTGGCGGCGCAGGAAGAAGAACATTCCGAAGACGGCGAGGCCCTTGAAGAACTCCTCGACGATCGGCGCGCTGACGCAGGCGGCGAGGACGTCACCGAAGCCCTTGCCGAGCGCGGCATCGCCGCCGATGTGCACCGCGGTGTTGATGACCGCCGAGAACCCGCACGCCGCGACCGCGCCCCACGAGAGCGCGAGCAGCAGACACCACCACGGCTCGGGATCGTAGCGATCGACGATCCACGGGATCCACAGGTAGACGACCAGCGCCGGCAACGCGAAGACGGCGCCGAGCAACATGGCACCGAGCTCGCCGCTCGAGTCCTTCGAGAAGAGCGCGGGGATGATGAACACGAGCAGCAGCAAGAGGCCGCCGCCGATCATCCCCAGCGCGTAGAGGATGGCGCCGACGGTCTTTCGTGTGCCTTCGGGGTCGGGACGTCCTTGGGCGCGAAGCCCTGGAGGACCGGCGACGGGTGCTACGTACATCGAGGGGAAGGCTACGTGAAATTCACGGTGGCGCGGAAGAGAGACGCGCGCGATGGCGGCTGTTTCGCGGCGTTTCCTGCGTCGGGCGCGTCTCGGGCGGCGGTCGTCTGCACCGCATAGTCGCCCGTCGTGGCCGGGACGAATGCCGACGCGCCCGGTGGGAGGACGACGGGCGCGGACCCATCCGCGGGCGCGATCACCACCGTGCCCTTCGTGCACAGCAAGATCTCCGGGCCGCGCGAGGTGCGCGTCACCGCCTCGCCACCGGCATCGAGGTCGATGCGCGAGAGGCGGAACTCGCGCGCGGGTGTCTCCCAGACCCGCTCGTGCGCATCGAGGGCATGCGCGCGGATCGGCTCCACGGGACCATCGGAGAAGTCGAGGACGCGCATCAGCTCTGGCACGTCGACGTGCTTCTTGGTCAGGCCGCCACGCAGCACGTTGTCGGAGCTCGCCATGATCTCGACGCCGAAGCCCGAGAGATATGCGTGTAGATTACCCGCACCGAGGTAGAGCGCCTCGTCGGGCGCGAGGTGCACCAGGTTGGAGAGGAGCGCGCTGACGACGCCCACGTCACCGGGGTAGAGCGCCGCGAGCTCGGTCGCCCATTCATACTCGCGCTGGAAACGTGGACTGCCCGCGGCCACCGCCCTCCGACAGGCGTTGACGGTCGCGGCGACGACGCGAGCGCCCTCGTCGTGGCGCATCGTCATCAGCGTGTCGAACACCTCGGCGAGGCCCTCGGGACCGGGAACGTTGCGCAGCGGCGTGAGCACGGGCTCGAGCTCGCGCACGGCGAGCTCGTCGAAGAGGCGGAGCGTCTCGCTCACCCGACGAAAGCCGCACAGCGCCTCCACGGGAACCAGCGCACACAGCAGCTCGGGCTTGTGCGACGCGTCCTTGTAGCTGCGGTTCGCGGCGTCGCGCGGGATGCCCCGCTGCTCTTCCTCGGCGAAGCCGCGCTTCGCCTGTTCGGCGTTGGGATGCGCCTGCAGCGAGAGCGGCTGTCCCGCCGCCAGCAGCTTCACGAGGAACGGCAGCCGCGGGCCGTACGACGCCTCGACCTCGGCGCCGAGCTCGCTCGTGCCGTCGCCGGCAATCACCTCGGCAAGCCCTTTTTTCTGGCCATTTCGCGACAGGAGCGAAGGCGCCATGGGGTGCGCGCCCATCCACAGCTCCGCCTCCGGCGCGCTCGAAGGGGAGGGACGGCCCATGAGCTCCGCCATCGCCGTTCGCGAGCCCCACGCGTAGGGCATCATCGTGCACTCGAGCCGGTCGACCATCAGCCGGCTAGGCGCTCACGCGCTCGCCTTTCGCTTCTTCTCGACGGGCTTCGCCACGACGTCGGGGACCGCCTTCACGATGCCGGGGCGCTGGCTCTGGACCATCACGTCGTCGAGCGCCATGAAGCCGACACCCTTGCACTTCGGACAGACGTACTCGTCGTCGTCCCACGCGCTTCCCGCGCGACCGAAGGGGCCGCCGCCGGCGCCGCCGCAGGAAGGACAGGTCACGTGATCCAGGTCGTGCGCTTCCGCTTCCATGCCCTCGAAGCCTAGCATGCACCGTACCGCCGCGACCAAGAGGGCGGCGGGAGCGGCCTTGTCAATGGTTCCGCTGGCGTGCTCAACCGTCGCGACGGAGCGAACGGATGAGCGCCATGTTTGCCGCATCCTTCAGGAGCGCGCGAACCGCGCCGTCCGCGGCCGACTCGGGGGCGACCTTGATGACCTCGGCGCCCACGGCCACGCAGCGGTCGGCGAGCATCTCGAGGTCCTCGGGTCGGAGGGTGGTGGAGACGACCACGACCTGTGGCATCACGACCGGGATCCGCTCGCACGCTGCCGCGACATGGCCCACGCGGAGGACCTTCAGGCCTCCCGCCGCCAGCACGTCGGTGCAGACCGTAGCGAGCGGCTCCGCCACACCGACGAGGATCGCCGTTGGCGTCGCGACGCGCTGCATCGTCTCGCGTTTCACCACTGTCTGTACTTATAGAACACCCCCGTCCGCAGTGAAGTGGGCATCTCTTGAGAGTTCCGTGGTAGCCTCGCCGATCTCGATGGCCAGTCCCCCTCTGGTCTTGCCGGGCGTACTATTCGTCGGCGAAGACGAACGCGCTCGAATCGTTGCTCACACCGGCCCCGCCGCGGGCTGGCATGTGCCCAAAGGCATTCTGGGTTGGTCGACCGAAGTGTCGGTCGTCCAGCGCGATGCCCTCACGGAAGAGATCCGCCGGTCGACCAAGATGGTCATGCCGGAGGAGCAGATCCCTCCCGTGAAGATGCCGCTGACCTCGCAGGCCGCGCTGAAGAGCCCGCTGGTCGCGGTCTCGAGCAAGCTGGTCCCGAAGCTCGTCGAGCTCGGCGCGCGTGTTCACACGGTCGGCGTCGATCGCGTCACGAGCAGCTTCTACTACCTCGCCGAGGGCGGGGGAGAGGAGCAGATCCGCATCGAGGGTGACCTCGTGCAGTCGGTCGGCGCCATGCTCGGCGAGCGCGCCGACAATGCCGCCATCGAGCGCGTCCTCGACGGCCTGCCCGATCGCCTCCTCCGCGCGCTCTCGAAGGATCGCGTCAGCGAGCTCACCATGGAGCTCGCCGCTCTGCTCCCGCGCGCGGCGACCGACGGCTCCGGCACCGCGGAGGTCGATCTCGAGGCCTTCGAGAAGGCGCTCTCCGAGCTCGTCGGCAGCGGCGAAAAGTACACGAAGCTCGCCCAGGAGATCGCGAGCAAGCTCGCCGAGACCAACGACCGCCGCCTCGAGGTTCCGCTCTTCGGCGAGGCACGCAAGGTCTCGCAGGGGCCGTTCGACATCGCCGTCGGCGAGCGCCGGGTCTCGTTGCCGACCTACGAGCGCTGGGTGATGAGCAACGCGATCGGCGAGCCGGCGCGTACCAGCACCGCGCCCGCTGCGACGACCGCCGCTGCGGCCGCGCCGAAGAAGCACGACTCGCAGGACTCGATGCTCGCGAACCTCGAGTCCGCCTCGTCTCGTAACGAGGGCACCGAGCGCGCCGCCGCCGAAGCCGCCGCGAAGGCAGCGGAAGCTGCAAAGGCCGCCGAAGCTGCGAAGGCCGCCGAAGCTGCTGCTCAGGCACGCGCCGCAGCCGCCGCAGCGCAGCGCGCCGCCGACGAGGCGCGTGCCGCCGAGGAGAAGCGCAAGGCCGAAGCCGCCAAAGCAGCGGAAGAAGCGAAGGCCGCCGAGGAGAAGCGCAAAGCCGAAGAGGCGAAGGCCGCCGATGAGAAGCGGAAAGCCGAGGAGGCCGCGCAAGCTGCCGAGGCCGCGAAGGCCGCCGAAGCCGCGCAAGCTGTCGAGGCTGCGAAGGCCGAGGAAGCCGCGAAGGCCGCCGAGGAGACGCGCAAGGCCGCGGAGGCGAAGGCCGAGGCCGCGAAGGCGACTCAGGCACGCGCCGACGAAGAGGCCAAGAAGGCCGAGGCCAAGAAGGCCGAAGCGAAGAAGGTCGACGACAAGAAGTCGAACGACAAGAACAAGAACCAGAAGAAGGGCAAAGGCAAGAACGGCAAGAATGCCAATGCCAATGCCAATGCGAAGGTCGTCGAGGCCAAGGCCGTCGAGGCCAAGGCTGTCGAGGCCAAGAAGACCGACGACAAGAAGGTCGACGAGAAGGCCGCCGCGAAGACCGCGGTAGCCTCCGACAAGTCGAAGGTCGACACCGTCAAGATCAAGCGCGCCGAGAAGAGCAGCAACATGATCTGGATCGTGTTGCTCGCCCTCGCCGCGGCCGGCTTCGCATTCTGGAAGTTCTACCTACACAACTGAAACCGAGCGGCCTGCGGGACGCTCCTACGGGACGCTCAGGAGCCGGCGGCGCGTTGCGCCGAGGACTCGTCGGCGCCGGTGGTGATCAGGCGCTGCTGACTGACCGCCTCGTCCGGGACGTCGGACACCCGCCCGGCCGTGACGAGCTCGGCCAGCTCGGCGAGCGCAGGCGGCGGAGGAACGGCGCCGTTCGGCGGCGGGAGCGTGCGGACGCGCGTGTCGAGCGCGCTCGTCGTCGCGAGCAGGGCCGGCGCGCTCTCTTCGCCGCCGGGCATGCAGCTCGTGCCGCGGAAGACCCCGCCCGTGTGCATGCGGAAGCTCTGCACCGCGATGTCGCCGAGCACCTTGCCCTTCGGACCGATCTCGAGATGTCCCGTGACGTGCACGTCTCCGCGAACGCGTCCGAGCACGACGACGTCACGTCCGCGAACGCTGCCCTCGACCATGCCGGCTTCGCCGATCACCACGGGTCCTTCGGCGGAGATCGCGCCCTCGACGGTGCCGTCGATGCGGAAGCCGCCTGGTCCGCTCAGATCGCCGCGGACGCGACTGCCCGCTCCGATCGTGTTCTCGACGTCGTAGCTCGGAGTCTCGGTCCTGGGATCACGGAACGGCCACATCGGAGAGAGAGTACGGCAAGGATGCGCTCGCCGCGGCCGCGGGAGGAATTTCGCGCGGGCTTTGTGGGCGCCTCAGCCGACGCGACGCATTCCGCCGCCTCCGCCACCACCCCCGCCTCCGCCGCCCCCGCCCCCTCCGCGACCACCGCCGCCGCCCCCGCCACCACCACGTCGCTCCTGCATTTCGCGGGCGATCGACGCGAGCGCCTCGGCATCCAGCGCGGCGCGCGCGGCCGGGAACAGGGTCTGCTCTTCGGCGTCGACGTGCGAGCGGTAGGCAACCTTCAAGGCCTCGGCGATGTCGGCGAGCTCGGCGATCGCCGCTGCGTCGTCGGGCGAGGCATCGAGCTTCGTGATGATGGCGTCGAGGCGCGCATGCAGCGCGAGGTGCGCGCGGTGCTCCTCGGTGAGCCGCGCGAGGAGCGGCTCGACGTCGGCATTTCCACGCAGCCGCGGGAACAGCGAGCTCTCCTCGTCTTCCTCGTGACGGCGCACGGCGCGCGTGAAGAACGCGGCGACGTCACGGAGCGCATCGACGTCGGCGGCTGCGCCCTTCGCTTCACGCGCTGCCCAGGTCAGATCCTCGAGGCGCTCCTCGAGACGTCGATGCGAGCGCTCGAGCTGCGCGAAGGGATCCGGGGGGGTAGGGGGGCTGGTCGGTCCGTCGTTGGGAGGGCTATTCGCGTCGTTCATGGTTCGCCTCGCTTCGCCTCTCGGTTCGGTCGGATCAGAATGACGCGTTCGCGAACGCCTCGCCGACGAGCGCGGTCAGGCGATCCGCCTCCTCCCGCGCGAACGCGTCGAGATGCGGCGAATCGAGATCGAGAACGGCGCGCACCTCGCCGGCTCGCATGACCGGCAGCACGAGCTCGGAGCGCGTGCGGTCGTCGCAGGCGATGTGCCCGGGAAATTGCGACACGTCCGGCACGAGCTGCATCGTAGCGGTGCGCGCACAGGCTCCGCACACGCCGCGCGCGAGATCGATCCGCAGGCAGGCCATCGTGCCGTGGTACGGGCCGACGGCGAGCGTCCGCTCGTCGATGCGACGATAGAAGCCGCACCAGTTGGTCTGCACGAGCGTCTCCCAGAGCAAGCACGCGAGCGTGGCTTGGATGGCGACGGCATCGTGCTCACCGTCCAGCACGGCGCGGATCTGCGGGAGCGCGGCATCGAGCCGAGCGATGCGCTCCGCGACGGGCAGCAGCGTCCCGCGCGCAACGGAAGAGAGCAGGATGCCTTCGGACACGGCTTCGGCGCTCCGATCGTCGGAGACGAGCTCCCCCGTCAGGGGTACTTCGCCTTGATGTCGTCGACGCAGGCCTTGTCGAACGGCGACGAGCAGGCCTTGCGAACGAGACGAACCTCGTCGGGGTTGCCGTGACCCGCGCGGACCTTCGACTCGAGGAGGCGTCGCACGTCCGCGAAGCGTCCTTCGAGCGCGGCCTCGTTGGCCTTCTCGAGCGCGGACGGACCCGTCGGCGGCTTCACCGTGGGGGTGGGCGTGCTGGTGGGCTGCGTCGCGACGGTGCCCGGCGCTGCCGTCGTCGTGTGCGCGGTCGCCGGCGGCTTGTTTGCGCTCGGCACGGGCGGCGCGACGACAGCGAGCGGCGTGGACGTGACTACAGCAGCGCCCGGCGGCGTCGCCGATGCGACCGGGAGCTGGCTGGGCGTGGCCGCCGGTTGATCGAGATCGGCGAGAGCGGCGGACAGCTTCGCGCGGTGGCTCTCGTCGAGCGTCGCCGCGGCGCCGATCTTCGCGAGCATCGCGCGCTTCACGGTGATGTCGGTCGCGGCAGCGGCCTTCTTGAACATGGAGTCGGCCCACATGTTCTCGATGTCGCGAAAGTCCTTGTGCGAGCGCCACGGCGACTTGTCGGGCAGCGTCGAGATCTGCTGGTAGGCGACGTCGCAGTCGTCGGGGGTGCAGGTCTTCTTCGCTTCGGTGACGAGCGCCTGTTCGGTGTCGGGCGTGGTCGTGATGTTGCCGGGCGGATTGTCGGCGGCGCGCGCGCGGAGCACCCAGACGAACGCGAGGATGATGAGCGCACCGACGAGTCCGGCACCGACGATGGGGAGCGCGTAGCCGCCCCAGCTCTTGCGCCGTGGATCGGCGAGCTCGGCTTCGCGGTCGCTGATCGCGGTGAGCTGCTGGCTCTCGTTCGGACCGGGGACGAAGACCTGACCGGCGCCGACGAACTTGAAGCGAACGTCACCGAGCTCGATGACGTCGCCGGCCTCGATGATGCTTCGCTTCAGCTCGACGGCGTTGACGCGCACGCCGTTGGAGGAGCCCTTGTCGACGATCTCGTAGCGACCGTCGCCGAGGGCGTGCACCTCGCAATGGAGCCGAGAGACGGAGTTGTGGTTGACCGAGATGCTCGAGTCCTCGGCGCGACCGATGGTCATGCGCTCGCGTTCGAGCGGATACTCGACGCCTGGCGTGGGGCCGACGAGCATCACGAAGCGGCTGGGGCGATCGGTGAGGTCCTGACCGCGGAACGCCGCGGCCATCGGGATGGTGGCCTTTGCGTCGTGACCGGGCTCGGTGGTCGTGACCGGGATCGCCGCCGTCTCGATCGACGACGCGGCGTCGTCCTGGAGCACGATGCGGTAGTCGCCGATCTGGATGAGATCGCCGTGCTGGAGATCTTGCGTGTGGGCGACGCGCAGCCCGTTGACGAAGAGACCGTTGTAGCTCGAGCGATCTTCGAGGACGAAGTTGTCCTTTGCGGCGCCGTTGGTCGGCGGGGGCGGCGCGGGGGCTGCGCCGTTTCGCTTCCGCTTGATGCGGCCGTGCTCGCGGGAGACGTTCCGCTCCGTCAGCCGGATCGTGTTCCCCTCCTGACGCCCGATGGTGTAGTCATCGCGCGTAAGAGGGACGACCGTGCGTTTCCCTTCGTCGTCCTCGATGACCAGCTTCCACATGGTCGGAGCGTTCTCAGTCGTGCTGGGTGCGCGATGCGGTCGCACGGAAATGCGGCGTGCCGCAGAGCGAGAGAAGAATATCGAGCGCTTGTGTTCGAATGCAACGTGTTCGAAGGCAACGACGGCACGCGATCGCTTGCATGGGGCTGGAAAAATTCAGCATTCGTGGAACGCTCGGCTCGGGTCTCGTGGCATGTCGCGCACGCCTCGCACGTCGCGCACGCCTCGCAGCGTCGTATCACTGTTGAGTGTCCTGCTGTTCGCCTTCGTCATCGGAGCGTGCGCGTCGTCGGCTCCGGGCACCATCGGGGCCCTCCTCGGCAAGACCACGGACGGGCGGCTCTTCGTGCGCGGCATTCCGCCCGGGCAGGGGGCCGATCGCGCCGGCCTCGAGATCGACGACGAAATCCTCGCGATCGACGGCCAATCCGTGAAAGAGCTCACCCAGGACGACGTGCGGAAGGCGGTCCGAGGGAACGTCGGCTCCACGCTGACGCTGACCGTCGATCGGGGCGGACAGAAGCGCGACGTGAAGGTCCAGCGGAGCCCCATCCTCGCGGACAGGCCCCAGAAACCCGCGCAGCCGAGCTCCTCGCGCCCATGACCGGAGCACCGGCGTGGCTCTATCTCCATGGCTTCGCGTCGAGCCCCGCCTCGACGAAGGCACGCGCGTTCGAGGGGTGGGGCAAGGCCCGCGAGGTGGCGATCGACGCG
>JAYTZB010001325.1:0-2408 GCA_043742085.1 Polyangiaceae bacterium | reverse complement strand
GTCTGCTGGCGCTGCGGGATCTGCGAGAACGCCACCATCGACTGCGGCAGATCCTCGGGCGGCGCGATCGAGGGCTTGTTCGGCGCCCTGAACGCACGCATGCGCGTGAGGACGTGGCGCGAGCGCTCGCTCGCGAACGGCGCGATCGCCTCGGCCATGTCGAGCGCGCTCGAGAAGCGATTGTCGACCTCGCGGGCAAGCGCCTTGTGGACGGCGGCGGCGAGCTCGTCCGGCAGGTCGGGCCGCCTCGACTTCACCGGCGGCGGGTCCGCGGTGAACAGCTTGAAGAGGATCTCGGTGAACTCGCCGCTCTCCGAGAAGAACGGAGTCTGCCCCGTGAAGAGCTCGTAGAGGATGACGCCGACGGAATAGAGATCGGAGCGCGCATCGACGTCGCGCGGGCTGCGCGCTTGCTCCGGCGACATGTACAGCGGCGTGCCGAGCGCGGAGTTCGTCTGCGTGAGCGATGCGCTGCCGGGCTTCTGCACCTTGCTGATGCCGAAATCGAGGATCTTGACGAAGTCTTCCTCGCCGTCCTTCGTCACCACGAAGCAGTTCGAGGGCTTCATGTCGCGATGAATGATGCCGATCGCGTGCGCGGCCTGCAGCGCGCGGAGCACCTGGAGAACGAAGTGGACGGCGCGCTCGACCGGCAGTCCGGGCCGACCGTCACGGGCGACGAGATCGGCGAGGTCGATGCCGTCGAGCGCCTCCATCACGAGGAAGGGAGTGCCGTTGGCGGTCTTGCCGGCGACGGTGACCGGCACGACGTGATCGCTCTTGATGAGCGCAGACGCTCGACCCTCGTTGACGAACCGCGCGTCCGCGCCGGGGAAGGTCAGGAACTGCGGGTTCATGAACTTGATGGCGACGGGCGTGTGCAGCACGAGGTCCCACGCGAGCGCGACGGCGCCCATGCCGCCCTCGCCGAGGATCTTCTCCACGCGCCACTTGTCGTCGATGATCTCGCCCGGCAGCGGATACGGGCTAGGCAGCGCGGAATGACTCATGGCCCAACATCGAGAATAGAAGGCGGAAGCGCGAGAAGCCAGATCGACCGCTGACCCCCGAATGAGGGTCTGATCGGGCTGTCCTTGTCCGCTCGTTGTCCGCTCTTTACCCGCGGTGGCGCGGGGAAAAGGCGCGACACGGCTGCCATCGCCCGATCGGGTGACAGCCTGCCCGGAGGCGGCTTATAACGCGGGCTACGCATGTCCGTCCCCCGCTCCGCTCCCCCCGCGTCCGCCGCGCCCTCCCCCAACTCCTCGGCACCGCCGGCGCACATGAAGCGACTCGACGAGCTGAACGCCAAGGCTCTCCTCGGCGGCGGCGCGGACCGCATCAAGAAGCAGCACGACTCGGGCAAGCTCACGGCGCGCGAGCGCGTCGACCTCCTGCTCGACCCCGGCTCCTTCGTGGAGATGGATCGCTTCGTCACGCATCGCTGCACCGAGTTCGGCATGGAGCAGCAGAAGTTCCCGGGCGACGGCGTCATCACCGGCTACGGCCTGGTCGACGGTCGGAAGGTCTTCGTCTTCGCGCAGGACTTCACGGTCTTCGGAGGCTCGCTCTCCGGTGCGTATGCGCAGAAGATCTGCAAGGTGATGGACCTCGCGATGAAGGTCGGCGCGCCCGTCATCGGCCTCAACGACTCGGGCGGCGCGCGCATCCAGGAAGGCGTCGAGTCGCTCGCGGGCTACGCCGACATCTTCCTCCGCAACACGCTCGCGAGCGGCGTGGTCCCGCAGATCAGCGCCATCATGGGACCGTGCGCGGGCGGAGCGGTGTACTCGCCGGCCATCACCGACTTCATCTTGATGGTCGAGGGCACGAGCTACATGTTCATCACCGGCCCCGAGGTGATCAAGGCGGTCACGCACGAGGAGGTCACGAAGGAAGACCTCGGCGGCGCCACCACACACGCCTCGAAGAGCGGCGTGTGTCACCTGACGGCGCCCGACGACCGCACCTGCATCGCGCAGGTCCGCGAGATGCTCTCGTTCATGCCCTCGAACAACCACGAGGACCCGCCGTTCAAGGCGACGCAGGATCCGCCGCTGCGCGAGGTCCCCGAGCTCGACACGATGATCCCCATCGAGTCGAACAAGCCCTACGACGTGAAGGACGTCATTCGCGCCGTCGTCGACGACGCGCACCTCTTCGAGATCGCTGAATTGTTCGCCGGCAACATCGTGGTGGGCTTCGCGCGCATCGGCGGTCGCGCGGTGGGCGTCGTGGCGAACCAGCCGCAGGTGCTCGCCGGCGTCCTCGACATCGACGCGTCGATGAAGGCCGCGCGTTTCGTGCGGTTCTGCGACTGCTTCAACATCCCGCTGGTCACGTTCGTCGACGTGCCCGGCTTCCTGCCCGGCACCGATCAGGAGTACGGCGGCATCATCAAGCACGGC
>JAYTZB010001324.1:0-4490 GCA_043742085.1 Polyangiaceae bacterium | reverse complement strand
TTCGGCCTCCTTCGCCCTGCGCCGGCTCCTCCACGCAAGACAGCTCCTGCGGCTCGCCAATCATCTTCTCGCCGGGCTTCTTCGCGCGCGCGCCGAGCGCGATGGTGACGTTCGGGCTGACGCGGAAGCGGAGGTAGTTGCCCATGCTCGGCGCCGCCTCCTTGAAGACGACCTGCGGCGGGTTCTTGAACTCGACCATCACCTCGGTGGTGGTCGTCTTCAGGCACTTGCCTGCTCGCACGTAGAACGGCACGCCGTCCCAGCGCCACGAGTCGACGTAGAGCCGGAGCGCGGCGTAGGTCGCCATGAAGGAGTCCTTCGCGACGCCCGGCTCCTCGCGATAGCCGTTGAACTGCCCGCGGACCATGTGGTCGACGCTCATGGGCCGCACGTTACGCAGCACCTTGGCCTGCTCGTCGCGAATGGCCTCGGGGTACGTGCTGCTCGGCGCTTCCATCGCGAGGTAGCTGACCACCTGGAGGAGGTGGTTCTGGATGACGTCGCGGATGACGCCGGTCTCGTCGTAGAACTTGCCTCGTCCCTTGACGCCGAACGACTCGGCCAGCGTGATCTGGACGTTCTCGACGTAGTTGCGATTCAGGATGGGCTCGAGGAACGCGTTGGCGAAACGGAAGTAGAGGATGTTCTGCACCGCCTCCTTGCCGAGGTAGTGGTCGATGCGGAAGATGCACGACTCCGGGAACGCCTTGTGGATGATGTTGTTCAGCTCCTGCGCGGACGCGAGGTCACGACCGAAGGGCTTCTCGACGACGACGCGTGCGTCCGTGGTGAGCCCTGCCTGCGCGAGGCGGTCGATGACCATCGGGAAGAGGCTCGGCGGGATCGCGAGGTAGTGGAGAGGATGCGTCGCCCCGGCGAGGTGCTTCTTCACCTCGGCGAACGTCGCGGCGTCGGCGTAGTCGCCGTCGACGTACTGGAGGTGCTCGACGAGCTTCGGGAACGCCACGGGGTCGAGCCCACCGTTCTCGGTGACGCTCGCCTTGGCGCGCTCGATGAGCTGCTCGCGATTCCATCCCGACTTGGCGACGCCGACGACGGGCATGTTCAGGCGGCCTCGTCGGACCATCGACTGGAGCGCGGGGAAGATCTTCTTGTAGGCGAGATCACCCGTCGCGCCGAAGAAGACGAAGGCGTCGGACTGCGTGGCAGCCTTGGAGGTCGGCGGAGCGTTCACGTTGCTCATGGCGAACGAAGCTATCATCATGATGGCGTGCGCGCGCTGTTGCTCGGACTGCTCGCGATCGCGCTGGCGGCGTGCCGACCCGGGCCCGGCGCGGAGGTGCGGGTGAGCGCGGCGGCGGACGCCAGCGCGGACGCGAATGCGAACGCGGACGCGGACGCGGGGCTCGACACGGGCTCGACGGTGGTCGTCGATGTGAAGTCGGACTGGTGCGTCGAAGGGATGAAGGGGCTCGACGACGATTGTTGTTACGTCGATCCGCCGGGCGCGACGCGGTTGCTGGTGTACCTGCACGGGATCGTGCCGCCGGTGAAGGACAGCGTGCAGAAGCGGACGGTCGAGGGCGCGGTGCTGAACGCGGCAACGCGCGCGCCTTTCGAGCGATCCTCGAGGACTCGCGCGAGAAGCACCGGAAGGTGACCGATGATCCGCTCGGCGACACTCCGACCGAAGACCTGAGCAAGAAGAAGCTCGACAAGGTCCTCGCCGAGGGCGACCCCGAGGCGGCCGGCATGATCCACTGCGCCATCGAGGACTTCGCGAAGGCCACCACACGCACGTCGTCATGCACAACGACGCGGTGGTGCAGGGCCTGAGCGAGATCCCGTGGATGAGCGAGGTCGATCATTGGGGCGTGCTCACCATCGGGACGGGCCTCGGCAACGCTCGGTTCACGAATCGTCCCGTAGAATCTCGGGTGTGACAGCGCGCTGCACCGCGCGGCGAAATGCTGCAGCAAAACGTCAGCTCTAGCAGTAAGGCTCGCGGTTCCACGGCGACAAACCTGGCGAGGTTCGTGCAAATGCGTGGCAGAAGTTCCGAGGATCGTGCGTCCCCTGGAGTGAATTCGCGCGCCTGGTTCGGGCGATCGAACCCGTGCTCAACGACCTTCTTGTAGGTTCTCCGCAGATGGCAACAACCCGCCGACGCAAGACTGCCGCGCGATCGCCAAGCGAACGTCGGGCAGCGGTACGTCACCGCGGTCATCCGGATCCGCTCGCGGCGCGGGTCGGCCAGCGAATTCGCCAGCTGCGCAAGGCAGCGGAGTTCACCTTCGATGCGTTCGTCGAGGAGACGAGCCTGGGCCGTGGCTACCTCTCCGAGCTCGAACGTGGGCTCGTCGTTCCCACCATCGGGACGCTGGCGCGCGTCGCGCGCGCGCTCGAGCTGACCATCGCGGATCTCGTGATCGGCGACACCGAGCGCGAGCGCCTCTTCGACGAGCTTCGTGACGCGCCGACCACGACCGTGCGCGAGCTGCGCGAGCGCGCTCGCGCGATCACCGCCGCCGCCGCGCGCCGTCTCCGCTGAGCGAGCCCGCGGAGGCGACGAGGCTCTCCAGATCGAGCGCCGCGAGCGCCGCGAAGCGCTCGCGGAGGCGACCTGCGATGCGTCTCGAGCGCGCCGGTCCGACGTGGTGCTCCAGTGCCGGCAGCCGTGCGCGCTCCTCACGCTCGCAGTGATTCACGAGCAGCGTCCGCAGCGTGTGGAGGCGGCCCTCGAAGGTATGCGCGACCGTCGGTGAGACGAGAACGCGCGAGAGCGCGTAGGTGAGGAGATCGTGCTCGGAGTGATCGCGCGCGCGTTGCGAGCGATCGGGCTCGAGGGGATCGATGAGCTCGCTCTCGGCGAGCGTATGAGCGAGAAGGACGGTGGCGAATCGCGTAGCGTTTCCCCGCAAGCGGGTACCTCGGCCGAGCGCATCCATGCGTCGAAAGACAAGCTGGTGCTGCGCGACGATGACGTCGCTGAAAGAGGCTATTTCCACGAGCCCTCGCAAAGTGTCGCGACGCGCCGAGAGGGGCGTTTCCGGGCCGCGCGACCGATGTGAAAACGATAAGTCTCGGCCGCGTGTGCGCCACTTGGCGCGGGCGACAATCGTGCTCGTGCTAGCGCCGGCGCGCGCGAAACAGCAGCATGCCGACGAGGCCGATCCATCCCAGTGCACGAAGCACGCGATCCGCCGCGCCAGCACCGCGATAGGCGTAGTCGGACGTACGCGGTGCGTACGGATCGACGCGCAGCGCCTCGATCAACGTGTGGTCGCCATACGCTTTGCCGTCGCGATCGAACGTCACCGTGTGGTGCTCACGGAGCGCGTCGAGGACCGCGCTCTCGCTCACGGGCTCGCGCACGAAGATCAGCGTGCGACAGAGACCGAGCACGCTCATCCAGTGGTAGTCCGAGGAGCCGATCGCGCTGAGCGGCGCCTGCGACTGCTCGTAGAACGTGACCATGTCCTCCCAGCGCCATTCGCCGCCATTCGAGTAGGCGACGGGATGCATGACCTCGGCGCCATCGAAGTGCTCTCGCATCGGCAGGAGATCCGGCCAGTAGTGGCGCACGGGATGCGCCGCGAGCGCGATGCCGTGCTGGGCGTGGATGTCGGCTATCACACCCTCGAGCATTTGATTGGGCGATACCGTGCTCTCGATGCCGAGCGCGATGACGTGGAAGCGCGCCGTCGTGACCTCCTCGCCGGTGAGCACCAGTGGTCCGCCGAAGACGCCCGCGTAGATCCGTGCCGCCTGCGACGGAAGCACGGTGTTGTGCTCGGTGAGGGCGACGACGTCCAGGCCGCGGCGATTCGCCTGACGAACGATGCCGAGCGGGGAGAGCGAGCCGTCGCTCCAGCCGGTGTGCGTGTGGAAGTCGCCCTCGAGCACGCGGTAGCCCGCGCGGCGCGCCTCGGGACGCGGCGGAACGTCGTCGAAGGCCAGGCCCCCGATCATGCCCACGGCGAAGAGCGCCGAGGCAACGAGGAACGCGGGAGAGCGCGCGCGCGACATCATCGGGGGAGGATCGGCAGGAGCTGCCCCGCCGCCAGGAAGAAGCCGAGGATGAGGCATGCCACCACGACGAAGTGGATGGCGGTCGCGCTCGCGGCGCGCCATCGCGAGAGCGCGAGACCGCTGCGAAAGCATGCGTACGTGAGCAGCGCGCCCCACGCGTGCGCAATCGCGATCATCCACCCGATGCTGGCCGCGAGGAGGCGTGCCGGATCCGGCGCGAACAGCGATCCGCCGGCGATGGCAAGCATGAACAGGAACCACGGGCCGTAGCCCTCCGCGTAGAGCGCGAACGCCCGCGCGAAGCGGATCTCGGGAGCGACGACGCGCATGGCGATCGCCACCGCCGTGGCGTGCAGCACCGGCACGTAGGAGAACGAGATGATGCCGGAGACGAGCTCGAAGGGCGCGAAGCGGCCGGTCGCGGTGACGCTCACGAACGCGCCGAAGACGAAGAGGAAGCGGATCATGCCGCCCGCCACCGTCGGGCGACCCTCACC
>JAYTZB010001323.1:0-2505 GCA_043742085.1 Polyangiaceae bacterium | reverse complement strand
ACGTCGGTGCGCATGTCGCCCTCGCAGCTGGTCTTGCCGAAGTGCTGCTTCATGACGTTCGCGCTCTCGAGATAGAGCTGCGCCGCGTAGACGCCGACGTCGCGATCGGAGTGGCTCAGCGCGATCTCGCGGAAGGCCAGCGCAGCTTCATCCCAGTGCTGCGCCTCGAAGTACGTGCGAGCGCGCGCGTACTTCACCTCGCCGAGCTGCTCCTGACCGGCAGCATCGCTCGGGCCGGGCTTGATGGTGCAGACGTAGCGATCGAAGGCCCGGACCATGCCGAGCTGCTCGACCGTGAGCTTCTTCGGCTCGAGACGTGAGGCGTCGCTGGCGGCCGCCTCGCGGCGCGCGCGTCCCGGCAGGTTGCCTGCCGTCCGCCGCCCCGCGTCGCGCTGATGCGAGGCCTCGTAGACGTTCTGGTAACAGAGCCCCGCGGCATACGCGGCCTTCCCCGCCTCGGGACCGGTCGGGTCCTCGGCGACGACGCTGTCGAACGCGGGGCCGCAGCGCGCCCAGTCCTTCTGGAAGTAGAGGAGGTCGGCCATCGCGTACTTCACCTTGAAGAGCGTCGGCCAGTCCTCCTTCACGAGGCGCGGGAACTGGAACGACGCCAGCTCGGTGCCGCTCCACGAGTCGACGACGCGCTTGTAGAGCGCGGCCGCGAGCGCCATGGTGCGCGGGTCGCTCGTGCCGCGCTGGTCATTGGAGCCTACCGCCTCGAGATGCCAGGCCATCGCGGTCTCGCTCACGAGCGCGGCAGTACGATTCGCGCATACCTGCTTCGACTCCTTGTCGTAGCTCGACGACTTGAACGCCGCGGCTACGTCGAGCTGCTTCTCCAGCTCGGCCTTGATGGCGAGCTTGTCGGACGACTTCAGCGCCATGGTGGCATCGGCGACGTGCGCTTGATAGCCACATATCCGGGGGCCCTTGTCGCGCGATATCAGATCCCTATAAGCGGTTATCGCTTCCGGATAGTGACCGGTGTCGACGTAGTTGTTGCCCAGGTCGTCGAGCATGTGGAACGTCTTGTCGTTCACGCCGGTCGCATCGCCGGAGATGCCGTGCAGGAACGCATAGGCCTTCTCGGGATCGCCCTTGAGCGCATAGACCGGGATCACGTCGCGAC
Organism: Polyangiaceae bacterium; assembly: GCA_043742085.1. Classification (GTDB taxonomy): domain Bacteria; phylum Myxococcota_A; class Polyangia; order Polyangiales; family Polyangiaceae; genus Labilithrix. The sequence goes on along the minus strand of JAYTZB010001323.1, from coordinate 1,376 downwards.
GGGCACTTTCGGCGAGCTTCGAGGCGCCGGGCAAGGACGGATTACCCACTCCGTACTCGATGGTCCTCTTGAAGGCGTTGAGCGACTTGTCGAGCTCTCCCTTGTTCCAGAAGACATAGGCCATCTTGTACCAGGCGTAGCCGAACGCCTTGTTGGCCGGCGGCGGGTACTTCACGACCTCGGTGTAGGCCTGCGCCGCGAGATCCCACTTCGCCGGGTCGCCCTGCGCCTCGTTGAAGAACAGCTCACCGAATGCGAGATAGGCATTCGGCACGTACTTCGATGTCGGCGCCTTCTGGATCAGCTCGTAATAGACAGAGCGCGCGTTCTTGAGATCGCCGGCCTGTTCGTACTCGTATGCGAGGTAATAGAGGACCTCGTCGAGCAGCGGATGCGTCGGGTAGTCGGTGGCGAGGAGCGTGTATACCTCGATGGCGCGTTTGCGAGCGCCCTTCATCACACGATCCGCCTCGTTGGCCTGCGTCTGCTCGACGCCCGCGGCCTGCGGGTTCTTCGTGCGGAGCCCGTCACGGCGGACCTCGGCCTCGGTCTTGTCGCGAAACGCGGCTGACTCGAGCTCGACGTAGCCGTCGGCGAGTCGCCTCGCGATCGGGTGGCGATCGGAGCCGTTCTTCCGCGTGCCGGCGAAGAGGCTCTCGATCCGCTGCACCTCGACGGCGAGGAGCGCGCGCTTCCGCGCTTCGCGGCGGATCGAGCGGTCGTCGCGCGGACCGCCATCGCTGGTGCTGGGCGCCGGCGGCCTGGACGGCGCAGCGGCGCGGGCCGGCGACTGCACCGCATGCAACTCGACCCCCGTGCGACGCTGCGCGGCGTCGAGCTCCTTCGGGCCGGGACCCGCGCACGTGAAGGACTGTCTCGCCTTCTCGTCGATACACGCGCTCGTCGTCGTGCTCCGCGCGCCCGAGGCGCTCTGCGCGGCCGCCGATGCTGCACCGAGGCCCGCGATCATGACCACCGCTCCTGCTTCACGCCATCTCATGCGCCCTTTGATGGTGGAGGCGGACGAGTCTTGGACACCCGCCCCACGATGGGTGATTTCCATGCCACCTGCGCTGCGCGGTCCAAGAGCCGGGCGTCTCGCGGGTCCATGGGCATTGGAGATCGGCCCGCCGGTCGATAGCGTCGAGGGTGCTCGTGAGCACGCCTGACCACAACGCTGAACCGAAGAAGCCGCGCTCGCGCCGGTTTTTCTATGTTCGCGTGGGCGTCTTGCTCGCGATCCTCGCGGGCGTCCTCTTGTGGGGATGGCGCGACGTGCGCAGCCGGCGCGCGCGCAACGAGTGGGATCACACGCTGACGGTCGCGATCCTCCTCGTGCGGCTCGAGCCGATCGACGACGTCGCGATCGCCGCGCT
>JAYTZB010001322.1:0-6428 GCA_043742085.1 Polyangiaceae bacterium | reverse complement strand
AGGACACGATCGACCACCGCGAGGGCCGCACCGATCACCTCTTCGACGGGCTGCCACTCCTTGTCGATGCGCAGCGCTCCAGCCTCGAGCCTCGTGACGTCGAGGAGGTTGCGCACGAGGCGGTTGAGTCGCTCGGCCTCGTTCACGATGGTCTCGGCGAGATCGCGGCGAACCGCGGGATCGAGACGATCGTCGATCAGCGCGGACGCCGTTCCGGTGATGACCGCGAGCGGCGTCCGCAGGTCATGGGATACCGAAGAGAGGAGGGAGTTGCGGAGCTGCTCGGCCTCCACCCTCAGCTGCGCCTGCTGTGCCTGCACGCCGAGACGCGCGCGATCGAGGGCGGCCGCAATCTGCCGGACGAACGCTTCGAGGTGCTGCCGTCCGTGCTCGTCGGCGACGCGGGAGGGAGATGCGGGAAGGAGCCCGAGGACGCCGAGCGGACCATCCGAGCCTTCGAGCGGGAGGTAGAGCGCCGATGCCGTGGGCATCGTTTCGGTGCCGAGCCCGGCAGCTCGCGCGTGCGCCAGCACCCACTCGGCGACGCTTCGCTCCTTCTCGTCGAGCGTGTACGTCCACGGCTGCTCGACGCGCGCCACGAGGCCGCCGGTGGCCGCTGGAACGAGCGCTGCGGCGCGTCCGCCGAAGACCTCCTGCACGTGCTTCGTGCCCTGCTCGAGGACTTCCTGTCGCGTCTTGGCGGCGGCGAGCGCGCGACTGAGCGCGTAGAGGCTCGCGGTGCGCAGCTCGCGCTGGCGCGCGGACTCGGCCTGATCGCGGACGCGCTTCGTGAGCCCGCTGACGAGCGCAGCGATGAGGAACATCACCGCGAACGTGGCGATGTGACTGAGGTCGGCGACCTCGAGCGTCCCGTACGGTGGAATGAAGAAGAAGTCGAAGGCCAGCACCGAGAGCAGCGCGGAGAAGAGCGCCGGCCCCATGTTCCAGCGCATTGCCACGACGACGATGCCCGCCATGTAGATCATGACGATGTCGGCGAGCTGCGTCCGGTCGAAGGCGCGCTGGTCGATGAGCGTGGCGAGCGCGGGCGCGATGGCGCCGGCGATGTAGCCGATGCGTGGGGAGGCCTCGAGAGACGTCGTCGCCGCAGCGCGCGACCTCGGCTTCGATTCCACGTCGGTCTCCTCCCCGCGGATGACGTGGACGTCGATGTCGCCGCTGAAGCGCACGATTTCGTCGAGAAAAGAGCGGCGGATCCGATCGCGCCACCGCGGATGGGTGGGCTTGCCGACGACGATGCGCGTGACGTTGCGCTGTCGTGCAAGGTCGATGACCTCGAGCGCGCCCTTTGGTCCCGACAACGTGACGGTGTCGGCGCCGAGCGTGCGCGCGAGATGGAGGTTGGCGGTGACCTGCTCGCGATCGCGTGCCGACATCGGGAGCGACGACGGCGGCTCCACGTGCACGGCGATCCAGTCGGCATGCAAGCTGCTCGCGAGACGCCGCGCTCCACGAATCAGGCGCGACGACGACGGGCTAGCGCTGACGCACACGATCACGCGCTCCGTCGCCGCCCACGTCCCCTCGATTCCGTGCGCCTCCTTGTATCGACGCATCTGCGCATCCACGGCTTGCGCGGTGACGCGGAGAGCCAGCTCGCGAAGTGCGATGAGGTTGCCGGGGCGGAAGAAATTCTGTTCGGCGACGCGCGCGCGATCCGGCACGTAAACCTTGCCCTCCTTCATCCGCGCGAGGAGCTCGTCGATGGGCAGATCGATGAGGCGGATGTCGTCCGCGTTGTCCAGCACGGAGTCGGGAACGGTCTCGCGCACGGTCACGTGGGTGATCTGCGCGACGACGTCGACGAGGCTCTCGAGATGCTGGACGTTGAGCGTCGAATAGACGTCGATGCCGAGATCGAGGAGGTCCTCGACGTCCTGCCAGCGCTTCGCATGACGGGAGCCCGGGGCATTCGCGTGCGCGAGCTCGTCGACGAGTAGAACGCCAGGCCGTCGCGCGATGGCGGCGTCGACGTCCAGCTCTTCGAGCACCACGCCGCGATGAACGAGCTTGCGGCGTGGCAATATCTCGAGGCCGAGCAGGAGCGCACCCGTGTCGTAGCGGCCGTGCGTCTCGACGATGCCGGCCACGATGTCACGTCCGTCTTCGCGCTCGAAACGCGAGGACTCGAGCATGGCGTACGTCTTCCCGACGCCAGGTGCGGCCCCGAAGAAGATCGTCAGCTTGCCGCGCTCCTTCGGTCGATCTCCGCCCATGGGTGCACCGGGGTGCAAGCTGGGTGTACGCCGCCGTCCGGGAGCCGTCCAGGAACGCGGTCATCGAAGCAACACGCGGCCCGCTGCTCGACGAGAACGCGCACGAGGATGCGAGCGTGCCCGGGGGCCCGCGAGCAGCTCTTCAGCGATCTCGAGCGCGTGATCCATGGCGCGCTCCCGCGTCGATGCGGAGCTCGGAGGGGAATCGACGCGGACGTGCTCGCCTGCATGGCCCCTCTGGTTTGGAGGCGGCGGCCTAAAGAAGTTCTCGAAGTCGTGAGCGCGAGCATGTTCGCTTCTTTGGGCCTTCTTTAGCCGGCGATTCCTACGTTGGTGTCGCAGAGAGGTTCCCGCAATGATCAGCAGCGCCGTTCGTTCGCACCGCATCCTCGTTTCGTCGTCGCGCTCCGCCTCCGGCGTCGCCTGGAATGTCGTCATCGCGGGTATGCGCGACGCCATCTTCACGGGCGCGGGCGCGAAGGATCGCGCCATCGACTGCGCTCTTCGTCGTGCCGAAGAGCTCCGCGGTGGCGGCTACGCTCGCGTGATCGTCGAGCCGTGCAGTGCCGTTGCACGGCACTCCGGCCCGATGGCGAAGCGTCCGATCGGCGAGCGACTCGCGTCGTGACCGTTGCCCGTCAATCGGCGGCGAGTCGGTAGCCGACGCCCGGCTCGGTGAGGAGCAGCTTCGGGCGCGCGGACTCGGTCTCGAGCTTGGCCCGCAGGTGGCCCATGTACACGTGGAGGTACTGAGTCTGCGTCGCGTAGCGTGGGCCCCACGCTTCCTTGAGTAGCTGCTGATGCGTCACGACGCGCCCGGCGTTGCGCACGAGCGCCGTGAGCAGCTTGTATTCGATCGGTGTGAGATGGACCTCGTGATCGTCGAGGAGCACCTGGCGACTGCCGAGATCCACGCGCAGGTTCCGGACGGTGAACACCGGCAGCGCCTTCTCGTCACTCCTGCCTTCGAGGTGGCGTCGCGCGACGCGCATGCGCGCGAGCAACTCCGAGAGGCCGAACGGCTTCGTCACGTAGTCGTCGGCGCCGGCGTCGAGCGCATCGACCTTGTCGCGCTCTTGCCCACGCGCCGAGAGCACGATGATGGGCGCCTTGGTGAACTCGCGGAGTTGCTTGGCGAGGTCGACGCCGTCCATGTCGGGCAGCCCGAGATCGAGCAGGATGATGTCGGGATTGCGCGTCCCCGCCTGCACCAGCGCATCACGACCCGTCGGCGCTTCGACCACCACGTAGCCGTGCGCCGGCAAGGAGCTCCTCAGAAAACGACGCATCTGCGCCTCGTCTTCTATGAGCAGCACCTGGAGATCGCCCGCCTTCGCCATGACCAGCCTAGGTGGCTACCACCGGAGGCGTCCCTTCGATAGGCAATGTGAAGCGGAACCGAGCGCCGCCTCCTTCGCGATCCTCGACCCAGATCCGCCCGCCGTGGGCCTCGACGAGCCCGCGGCAGATGGCGAGCCCGAGGCCCGCACCGCCCTGCGCGCCTTCGCGGTCGAGACGATAGAATTTCTCGAAGACGTGATCGCGCTCCGCGGGCGGTACGCCGGGGCCGCGGTCGGTGACCTCGATCTCGACTTCGCCGTCACGGGCTGTCGCGACGATGTCGATCGGGCTGTCCGCGGGTGTGTACTTGATGGTGTTTTCGAGCAGGTTGATGAGCACCTGCTCGATCAAGACGTCGTCCATCGGGACCGGCGGCAAGTCGGCGGGCAGACGAACGTCGATGGTGCGACCGCTGAGCCGTACTTCGAGGCGACGCAACGCGACACCGACCACCTCCTCGAGCAAGTGCCACTCCTTCTTGGGACGGATGGCGCCCGACGCGAGCCGCGTCATGTCGAGGAGATTGCGAACGAGCCGGTTCAGCCGCTCCGCCTCCTCGTGCGCCGTCTCGAGGAGATCGCGGCGCGTGACGGGGTCGAGCGTCGCTTCGTCCTCCAGCAGCGTGCTCGTCGCGCCGGTGATGACGCCGAGCGGCGTCCGCAGATCGTGCGACACGGAGCTGAGCAGCGAGCTGCGGAGCCGCTCGGTCTCGATCTCGACCGCAGCGCGGCGCGCCTCCTCGGAGAGCATCACGCGCTCGAGGGCGTTCGCCACCTGGCCCGCGAAGGTCTCCAGGAGCTGTCGCCTCTGGGGATCGACGAGCGCGGACGGCTGCTTCGGACGGACGCCGAGGACGCCGACCTTCCCGCGTCCGCCGGAGAGAAGCAGGAAGCGGGCGCTCGCCGAGGGAAGTGTGTCGGTGCCCAGGCCGGCGGTCTTTTCGTGCGTCCAGACCCACTCCATCACGCCGCGGTCGTTGCGCGCGAGCACGAAGCTCGCCTGTGCGCGCGGCTCCGTGGCGAGCTTTCCGTCGACATCCGGCAACATGACGCAGACCTCGGCATCGAAGGCCTCCCCGAGATGCTTGGTCGCGATCCGGAGGACCTCGTCGATGGCGGACGTCGCGGCGAGCTCGCGGCTCATCGCGTAGAGCCGCATCGAGCGCAGATCGCGCTCGCGCGCGGTGTCGGCCTGCTCGCGGATCCGATGGGTCAACCTGCTGATCACGGCGGCGACGAAGAACATCACCGCGAACGTCACGGTGTGTCTCAGGTCGGTGACGCTGAAGCTGAAATAGGGCGGCACGAAGAAGAAATCGAGGGACAGCACGCTCAGGACGGCGGCAAGGATCGAGGGACCGAACCCGAAGCGCATCGCGACCAGAACGATCCCGAAGACGTAGGCCATGACCACGTCGGCGAGCTCGGTGTGGCCGAACAGGAGCCAGGACACCGTGGTCGCGATGCCCACCGCCAGTGCGGCTGCTCCGAACCCCGCCCACGACCTTCGTTCAGCGTCCGGCGGAGGCCGCACGGACGGCGGCGGAGCGCCCTCTCGGTCCTCGCCGGTGATGACCTGGATGTCGATGTCGGGAGTTCCGCGGACGAGCTCCTCGAGGAAGGATCGTTGGATCAAATCGCGCCACCGTGGATGGGTGGGCTTGCCCACCGCGATCTTCGTGACGTTGCGGCTGCGCGCATAGAGGATGATCTCTTCGGCGGCGCGCTCGCCGCTCAGGCGCACGGTCTCCGCGCCGAGCTGCTCGGCGAGCTGCAGGTGCCGTGCGACGCGCTCGCGATCGGCCTCCGACATGCGGAGCGCGAGCGGCGTCTCCACGTACGCCGCGATCCACTCTGCGCGCAGGCTCGAGGCGACGCGCCGCGTGGCGCGCAAGAGCCGAGCGGAGGCGGGGCTCGGACTGACGCACACGAGGATGCGCTCGGCGACCGGCCACGCATGCTCGACCCCCTCGGCGCGCTTCTGCGAACGCATTTGCTCGTCGACGCGCGCTGCAGTGCAGCGCAGCGCGAGCTCGCGGAGAGCGATGAGCGTGCCCTTCTTGAAGAAGCCGGTCTTCGCGCGGCGCGCCTGCTCGGGAACGTAGACCTTCCCTTCCTCGAGGCGCTCGAGCAGGTCGTCGGGCGGTAGATCGATGAGGCGAATCTCGTCGGCGTTTTCGATGATCCGATCCGGCACCGTCTCGCGGACGACGACGCCGGTGATCTGCGCGACGACATCGTTCAGGCTCTCGATATGCTGGACGTTGACCGTCGTGTAGACGTCGATCCCGGCATCGAGAAGCTCTTCGACGTCCTGCCACCGCTTCGCGTGACGTGAGCCCGCGGCGTTCGTGTGCGCGAGCTCGTCGATGAGGACGAGCCCAGGGCGCCGTGCGAGCGTGCCGTCGAGATCGAGCTCCTCGAGCGTGAGGCCGCGATAATCCTCCTTCCGCCGCGGCAAGAGCTCGAGCCCGATGGTCAGCGCCGCCGTGTCGTAGCGTCCGTGCGTCTCGACGACGCCCACGACGACGTCGCGCCGGAGGTCGCGCTCGGTCCGCGCCGCCTCGAGCATGCCGTACGTCTTGCCCACGCCGGGCGCCGCGCCGAAGAAGACCGTCAGCTTGCCGCGCTTGGCGCGTAGCGCCTCCGCGCGCAGCCGAGCGAGCAGCTCGTCGGCGTCGGGACGTCGTTGCCGGTCGACGGCCGTGGTCTTGCTCCTCACTTTCGCCTCGATCCCTCGTTGCTCAGTCTCGCTCATCGCCGCCCGCAAACGACGGCGCCGGGCCGATCTTTAGGTTTTCTTTCGGAGCATCTCTGCCGCCTTACGAAAATCTTTGGGGAGCGAAGCCTA
>JAYTZB010001321.1:0-4093 GCA_043742085.1 Polyangiaceae bacterium | reverse complement strand
ACGTCTCCTCGAGCGCGGTGTCGGGCACGTGGCTCCGCCGGGAACCAGCCACGCCGCGCGTGACGAAGCGCGTCGTCTCACCGGCTACGAGCCACGCGTCACCGGCGCGCCGCTCTTCGTGCGCGGCGACGACGTGGTGCTCGCGGGCGGCTTCAGCGGCACCGTCGTCACGGCGAAGGCACGCGGTCACAGGAGCGCCGTCGCGCTCGCCGCGCTGTTCGTCGCGAGCGTCGGGGCGCTCGTCTTCGCGATGCGCAAGCTGCGTCATGCGGCGAGCGTCGAGCGTGCCGACGCCCTGCTCGCTGCCGAGGTCGACGCGCTCGACGGCGTCACCCCGCGGTCGTGACCGGCGAGGCGCGCGAGGGCGAGCTCGCGCGCCACGCGACCACGAGCCCCGCGAGCGCCAGCGCGAGGCCCTGGGTGGTGGTGAGCCCGAGCACCCCGCCGTGTGGGAGATCTCCGCGGAAGACGTCGACCACGAGGCGGCCGACCGCGTACACGACCGCCGCGACCGTGAAGCGATCGCCGGCCCGCTTCGGTGCGCGCAGCAGCAGCGCAACGCCGAGCACCACGAGACCAACGGCGACCTCGTAGAGCTGCGTGGGATGGACCGGGAGTGTCCATCGCGCTCCTTCGTGGAGGAGACCGGCGTCCACCTGCGCGCGGAACGCCGGGGTCATCGCCGGGTAGCGCATCGCCCACGCCACGCGGGAGGGACGGCCGAAGTCGCACCCCGCGAAGAAGCAGCCGAGCCGCGTGAGCGCGATCATCCCGCCCATCGCAAGGCCGAGCGCATCGAGCGCCTCCGCGACCGGCACGCGCCGGATTCGCGCGACGGCGACGTGTCCGGCGACGAGACCGCCGATGGCACCGAAGCCGGCGATCTCCACGTCCGGCATCGCTCCACGCGCTCCGCGCACCGCGTGGACCGCATGGATGAGCCACGCGTCTCCGCAACCGAGCGCGATCGCGCCGGCGATCGCGGCGCTCACCCCGACCGCGTAAGGGAGGAGGTGCTGCCGGCCGGCGCGCGTCACCAGCCAACCGCCTGCGACGATCGCGGCGCACTGGAAGAACGCCCATCCCGGGAACCATGCAGCCCCGTGGGCGGCGAGCCAGATGCGCTCGAGAAGCATGCGGCGCTGCCCGTGCACGGTGAGTGCCGGAACGCCCACGCTCCGGCGAGCCCGCATCGACGCAGGATCCTCGCGGCATCGGCGGGGCGGGCAGGGTCGCTGCGAAGCCGGCTTCACTGTCGCGGCGCGTAACCTACGCAACTGGTTGAACCACTCGATGTGTAAACCATCGATACCTGGTCGCGGGGGTCGCGGAACGGGCGTTGCTGGTGGCGCTCCCGGAGGTCACGACCATGAGCTCGACGACACGACTCGAAGCACGCACCCGCGGTCTGCGCTTGGCGGCGAAGGTGGCGACGGTAGGAGGCATCGCGTTGGCCGCGCTCGGCATGGCGGAGGCGCGCTCGGCGAGCGCCGCTGCGCCTCCGCCGCAGCGCGCGGGTGCGGGTGCGGGTGCGGGTGCGGGTGCAGGCGCGGGCGCGGGCGAAACGACGGCCTCGAACGACGACGCGAAGCCGCTCCCGATGGAGGACTGGGCGAAGGCTGCGAAGGGCGGCTGCGGATGCTCACCGTGCTGGGGTCCTCCCGCCCCGCCGGAGAAATCGTCATGAGCCCCCTGGATTTACGGCGTGTCGCGCGTCGCGACCCGTTGCCGGGTCTCGATCTCGACCACGTGTCGGACGCCGACCTCGAAGCGGCGCGCACCAACTGGATGCAGCGGATGGTCAGCGAGCATGCCTCGGCGCGGGTCTTCGGCGCGCTCCTCGGCGGCATGATGCGCGCGGGCCTTCCGGAGGCCGAGACGTATCGCGTCGCCGACATGGCTCGGCAGGAGCTCGATCATGCTCGGCTGTGCGCGCAGGTGCTCGTCGCGCTCCATGTCGCGCCCGTCGCGGAGCTGCCCGAGCTCGACGTGGTGCCGATGCATGCTGACGCGTCGCCGCTCGAAGGCGTGCTCCGCAACGTGATCAGCATTGGCTGTTGCAGCGAGACCGTGGCTGTCGCGCTGGTGGCGACCGAACGCGAGCAGGCCGGTCCGCCGCCGCTGCGACGCGTGCTCGACCAGATCCTTCGTGACGAGATCAAGCACTCGCGCTTCGGTTGGAGGCTCGTCTCGCGGCTCGCGCCGGCGCTCTCGCCCGCGGAGCGTGCGTCGCTCGACGCGTACCTCTTCGACGCGTTCGCGCATCAGGTGCGCTTCCATTCGCCGTTCCTCGCCATGCCATGCGCGGCCGACGAGGGGCTCGCCATTGGCGCGCCACACGGCCGCTCGAACTGGCTCGTGTTCGTCTCGACCATGGAAGAGATCGTCGTGCCCGGTCTCGAGCGATGCGGTCTCGCCGCGCGAGCCGCGTGGGAAGCCCAGCGCGAGAGCGCGAAAGCGGCATAGCCTGGCTAGCGCGCGCCGCGGCCCTTGCGTGTCGACCGTGGCAGCGACGTCGCGCTCGTCGCGATGAGGTCCCATCCGTCGCGCTCGCCGGCTCGCAAGCGCACGAGGCCGGCGTACGCGATCATGGCCGCGTTGTCGGTACAGCTCGCGAGCTCGGGGAGCACGGCGCGGATGCCGTGCTCGCGCGCGAGATCGGTCACGCGCGATCGGAGCTCGCGGTTGGCGGCGACACCGCCACCGATGACCACGGTGTGGACGCCTTCCTGAACGGCGGCAGCGACGAGCTTCTTCGCGAGCACCGATGTCACCGCGGCCTGGAATGACGCACAGACACCGGCGAGCTCGCTCTCGGTGGCGGGGAGCCCGTGCTCGCGGACGCGCGCCGCTACCTGCGTCTTGATCCCCGAGAAGCTCAGCTCGAACGACTTGGTGTGGCCCATCGGCAGGGTGAACGGCACCGCCTTCGGATCACCGCCGCGCGCCAGGCGATCGATCACGGGGCCCCCGGGGTAACCGAGGCCGAGCACCTTTCCGACCTTGTCGAAGGCCTCGCCCGCAGCGTCGTCACGCGTGGCGCCGAGCTCGCGCACCTGCTGCGCCGATGGGCCGTCGACACGATAGATCGCCGTGTGCCCGCCCGACGCGAGCAGCGCGACGAACGGAAACTCCGGCGGCGGCTCTGCGTCGGGCGCGTCGGCCTTCGTGTCGCGACGCAGGAACACCGCGAGGAGGTGACCGACGAGGTGATCGACGCCCACCAGCGGCAGCCCGCGCGCCCACGCCAGGCCCTTCGCCATCTGCACGCCCACGAGCAGCGCGCCCACGAGGCCCGGCCGATTCGTCACGGCGATGCCGTCGATCGCGTCCCACCCCACGCCGGCGCGAGCGAGCGCCTCGCGGACGACGGGCCCCGCGTTACGGAGGTGATCGCGCGAAGCGAGCTCGGGGATCACGCCGCCGTACGGCGCGTGGAGGCTGACCTGGCTATGCACGATGTCGGAGAGGACGCGGCCGCTCTCGTCGACGATCGCGGCGCCGGTCTCGTCACACGACGACTCGATGCCTAGAACGAGCACGCGCCGTCACGTCGGTCGAGGGTGAACACGCCGAACATCGGCGCCGCCGTGGACGGCGCCGGCGCGCCCGCGTCGGTGCCGGGCGCGCCGCGAACGAGGCGCACCTCGAGTCCCCCTTGATCCATCAGCGAGACGAAGACCATCACGTCCTGGATCTCGTTCGCCGCGGCGTCGGCGGACGGTGAAGGCGACGCGACGTACACGAGGTTCTGCGAGCGGCCGGAGCCGAAGGTCATCGTCGATAGCGGATCGTGCCAGATCTGCGGGATGGGACGCAGGAGTGCGTCCTTGAAGCGGCCGTCGGACGTGGAGAACGTGCCCGGCGCGTCCTGGAGGTGCCCGGCATCGAGGAGCAGGCACATCTTCGCGTCATCGCCGAGTCCGGCGCGCACGAAGCTGCCCTTCACGACGCCGCCCTCGAAGTGATCGCCGGCCTTGCTCGAGAACCGCGCCACGTCGCGACAGCCCACGATCGCGGGCGCAACGGCGAGCAGCGTCGCCGAGGCGGTCAGGAGCACGAGCGACTTCATGAGCGCCGTCAGCTTAGCAAC
>JAYTZB010001320.1:0-1756 GCA_043742085.1 Polyangiaceae bacterium | reverse complement strand
GTCGCCACGGCGAGGATGCTCGTGCCGAACGGGATGGTGCGACCCGCCGCGATGCGCCGGATCTCCGGAGCGAGCACCGAGGTCATCACGCGGCGCGGGAACGGGGACATGATGTGCTGGCGCGCTGCGCCGTCGCTGACCTCCTCGACAGAGCGGCGCGGCCGCACGCGATGCGGAACGCTGCGCAGGAGGAACACCGGCAACGTGAACGGCGCGAAGAAATACGAGGCGTAGTCGACCTTGAAGGCAGAGGCCGCGAGCAGCGCTTCGAGCCGCCCCCGCGAGTAGCGACGATGATGCCCGGCGAGCTCGTCCTCCGCGGACCAGAGCCAGCCGTATGCGGGCACGGTCACGCACAGCGTGCCTCCTGGACGTAGGACGCGGTGAATTTCGCGCAACAGCCCCGCGTCGTCGGCCACGTGCTCGACCACGTCGAACGCGCCCGCCGCGCCGAATGCGCCGTCCTCGAACCCTGCGTCCTCCAGCGTGGCGCAGATCACGTTCCTCACGCCGCGGCGACGCGCGTTCTGCGCGCCCTCGGGACCGGGCTCGAGGAGAACGGTGGCGATCCCCTGCTCGTCGAGCGCCTTGCTCACCGCGCCGTTGCCGCCGCCGACGTCGAGGAGCGGGCCGGCGACGCCATGCCGACGGAGGGCGGCGCCGATGCACGCGTTGCGATGCGCGAACCACAACGAGGCGTCCTCGATGCGGAAGCAGGCGTCGTGGCCGTCGTCCGGAAAGCTGACCGCCTCGTGGCGCTTCGTCTTGGGCGTCCAGATGCCGTCCGCGCTCTTTTCGAGGACGCGGCTGATGCCCGCGAGGTCGGCGTCGCTCGTCATGCGCTGCGCATCATAAGGCACTTGATGGTAGCGTGCGTCGCCGTGGATCCATCGCGCGAGCGCGCCGCAACCAGCCCTCTCGTGGCGTGGCTCCGTGCGCCGGCGTTCGCGCCCAACGCGCTCCTGAGGGCGGACTCCACGAGCCCGCTCGCACGGCTGTCGGTCGCGCCGCTGCTGTTCCTCGCGCTCGCGGCCATCGCGATCGTGCTCGTGTTCACGACCGAGATCTACGCCGTGCGCAACGGGATCGGCGACGACGGCGTCATCTACGCGTCGATCGTGAAGGCGTACGACGGGCACCTCGGGCATCTCCCGGGCCTCGGCCTCAACCGCTACACCGCGCAGCGCTGCCTGAGCCCGATCCTCGTGCGCACCGCGCTGAACGTGCTGCGGTTGCCGGTCGATGACCCCACCATCATCACCGCCTACAAGGCGGCCAACGCGGTCTCGATCGCCATCGCGCTCGCCTGCTGGATCAGCGCCGCTCGCCTCCTCCGGCTGTCGCGCGCGGGCCTCGTCGCGGCCACGCTGCTCGCGAGCTTCAACTTCGTCACGCTCTACTGGCTCCCCTTCGATCCCGTGCTCGTCGATGCCATGGCGCTCGCCATCGGCAGCCTCCAGGTCTGGGCATATCTGACGCGACGCTACGTCCTTCTCGCGGTGATCTCCGCGGCGGGCGGCTTCATCTGGCCGAGCGCCACGCAGGTCGGCGCGGTGATGCTCTTCTTGCCGCGCCAGCCCGCGTCGGACGATGCTCGCGACGCTTTGCCCGGCCATCCTGGCGTCGAGACGTCCACGAAGCCCTCGGCGACCGACCTCGGCGTGGCGGCGGCGATCACCGCCGGCCTCACCTGGTACGCGAGCACGCTCGGCGACTACCTCCCGCCGTACGGGCAGCTCCCCGCCACGAAGACGCT
>JAYTZB010001319.1:0-4015 GCA_043742085.1 Polyangiaceae bacterium | reverse complement strand
CATGCCGTCGAGCTTTGCGTGGTTCGCCGCGGCGCTCACGCTCAGCGTGCCCTTGACGGTGATCGATACGCCGCTCGCCGCGGTGACCGTCGCGCCGGGCGCGATGTCGACGGTGGCGCCGGCCTTGATGGTCACGCTCGCGGCGGGCTGCTTGCCGTCGGCCCATGACTCGCTGCCGATCTCTGCGCCGGCGGTCGGAGCCGGTGTCGCCGGCGGGGCTGCGGGGAGGTCGTCGGCCGGGTTGGCAGGCGTCGCTGCGGTGCCGCCCGTCGCGGGCGCCTTGGTGGCCGGCTTGTGAACGGCGACCGGCGTCGCGTCTGCGGAGCAGGCGACGGCGGCGAGAGCGACGAGAACTGCAGCGACCGAGGCGAGGGAAGAAGGCTGGCGCATGACGGCCTGCTCTGCAGTCACCATGCCTTTGTTACAGCGCTGTTGCCGCGCACGATCGCCCGATATTTTCCCCACGATCGTCGCGTCTGAACGTCTCGATGGGTAACCCCTTGTCCATCGAGGCTCAGGTGGGAGAACGTCGTTGTGCGGCCTCGGGTAAGCAGCAACCCGAGGGGATTTCCCCGCGATCCGCGGAGCGCGATCCGGGACCTCGCCACGATGCTGACGTACGTACTCCTTTGGGAGTAAGGGGCGATGAGCGAGGCACGCTCGAAGGCGCGCAGGTGGACCGGTCATCTCCGACTTGATTTGCGTGGCGCGCCCATCGGCGCTCGACGGTGCGCTCCTAACAGTTCATCGTGAACGCCTCGCTCCCGTCCGAAGCGCCGCTCGAGGTGGCGTGACGAAGCGAAGCCGCTCGAGTCTCGACGGTGATGCGCGCGTGCGACCTTGCACGCGCCGTCGCCCCATGCCCATCGACGAGGAATCCGATGGTCAAACGAAGGTTGTTTCGAGCGAGCTTCCTGGTTGGCGTTGCCGCCCTCATAGTCGCGTGCACTTCGGTCGGCGACGACGGCAATCACGAGCGCGTCGGCCAGAGCGCCGCTGCGCTCAGCACCGACGTCTGCCTCGGAGGCGCCGACACGCCTGCGCTTCTTCCGAAATGGGTGCAGGGCTATCAAGGCAGATTCCCGAGCAGCCAGATGATCTCCGGGACCGTGCAGAACACGGATGTCGTCGATATCCCCGTGCGCATCGACGTGCGGATGGCGGGGGGAGACGCGCGCGTCATCTCGTCCACGCTCTGGCAGGGAACACTGCCGCGCGGCTCCACGCAGACCGTCAATCTTCGGCTCGATAGTCTGCCCATCCGAAGCTATCGCGGCGTGGCGAGCGTCGCCGAGATCGTCGCGACTGCGACCGGCGCGGCTCGGCGAGGGGATGTCGTCTACTCCACGCCGCTCTACGCAGCGTACGACCCCGCGGCTGGGACCTTCACGCTCTCTGGGGCGCTGCCTCCGCAACCCCGTTTCCTCAGCACCGAGGCGACGTTCGGCGCCGCCGTGACGCAGGTGGCGAATCAGGTGCAGCCGATAACGAGGCGTGTGGGGGGCGGTACAGCGCTCAGTAGCGGTCAGTTCGTGAACTTCACGGAGCTCCCCGCGAACGGATCCGACGCATTCATTCACGCCCAGTGGATGACGCTCTCTTCGGCAGATTCAGCGAAGCTGAATTCCCTCTTCCAGCTCTTCGACGCGACCGTCGACGCGAGCTACGCGCCCATGCGCATCTGCGCAAAATATGGAGGCTTCTACATCGACGACGGCAAAGGTGAGAGCGTCGGAGGTGCCGCGTTGCCAGCGCGCTTCGCCCGCGCCGTGCTTGCCAGGGCGGGGCGTCTTCCGGACTGGTCCGGAACCCTGGATGCAGGTGGCTGCAGCCCCAACATGACCTTGCTCGACTACACCGACTACAACTTTCTCGTCATCACCGATCTCTACGACAACGCCCTCGGCGGATCGCACAACGTGCACGTCATGGACCAGGCCGGCTCGGTCCAGACCCAGGCTATGGGCTTCTCCACATTGACGGTACGGCGGGCGTCTTGGACGCCGCCATTTACGATCAATCTCGGCGGATTCGGGTCGGGCGACAACGCCATGAGAGTTGCCGGTGTGCTCGGACAAGTGATGAGCCTACCCTTCGGAAGCATCGTCCCGGGGGACTACAACGCGAACGCGAATACGGCGTGCAGCGCCAGCACGGCCTGCTTTTCGCCGCCCACCACGCCTGGGGGTACTGGCACCCTGAACATTGGCCCCAATAACGACAATACGCACAATAGCCAATATAAGTACGTCATTGCCCACGAGTTCGGCCACGCCATCCAAGATCGTGCAAGCGGCACGGTCCGTCACGACTACACTCGCGACGCCACGCTCGACGAGAATGGTCCGTGCGGTTGCGGATTCGTCTCCGATTCGACTGATCGCGCGCACTGCCTCGGGTCGCGGCAGAACATCGGGGCCGCCGAGATCGAGAGCTTCGCGCACTACGTGGCTGCCAACACATGGAACGGCTCGTCGGGCGCCTGCACGTTCGTCTACTACAAGAACTTTCGCGAAGACACGGGCAGCATCACGAAGCCGCCGTTCGCGAAGAGCTGCAACGCGCAGACGAAGTGGCTCGAGAACCACTGCGTCGCTCCGAGCCGCGGCGTGGAGTGGGATTGGCTAAACTTCTTCCGGGCCGGCGGCTCTGGAGGCGGCATTGTTCCGATCGCCGACGTCCACGGGATATTCCGCCAGGCGTGCGGCGGCACGTGCTCGACCAGCAACGAGCCGAGCTTTGTCGCTCTGCAGGCGGCTGCTCTCGCCTACTATGGTGGAAACCAAAACGATCCCCGGTATCAGGCCTTCAGCAATGGTGGTACGAACTTCGGTGTCAATCACTGACTTGGACGCGCGATGGTGCAGTGGCCGACCAGCCGGCGGTCGCGGTTGAGGGCGGCGACGCAGGCGCGCTTCGGGCTGGGCGTAGGTATCCTCGCCTTCGCACTCCTGCGAATTCTGGCGTCCTGCGACGCCGGCAGCCCCCGCGAGGGACCGGGCGCCCGCGACGCTGAAGGTGCCGACAGGCACGTCTTTGGCGATGCTGCCAGTACCGACGCCGATGAGGAGCCCGGGCCACTGGTATCCTGTACGAGCACGTTCGCAACGAGCGCCGACTGCATCCACCCTGAGGTGACGAAAGACTGCGACTCGCGGTGGTGCCGGATCCCGAAGGGCTGCTCGGTCATGGGCGCTCCGCCATGTGAATTCGGACGTGGCGCATACGATGAGGACGAAGTCCAGGTGCGCCTCACGCGTGACTTCGAGATCGCGGCGCACGAGACGACGCAGGCGGAATGGCAAGCCGTGGGGTTCGTCAATCGGTCAGTGACGGACGCTTCTTATGCCGACTGCGCCTCGGCGGACTGCCCAGTAGGAAACCTCACATGGTTCGATGCCCTGGCGTACGCGAACCGACTCTCCGAGACGCACCAGCCGCCGCTGCCGGCTTGCTATCGGTTCGTGGATTGCGCCGGGCTTCCGGGCGATGGACTTGTATGCGCGGGTGCCGAGCCGACCGCGCCGACGGTCTACGAGTGTAGGGGATATCGGTTGCCGACAGAGGCGGAGTGGGAATACGCGGCACGCGCGGGAACTAGGACGCCGATCTACTCTGGACCGATGGTTAGCCATCCCTACTTTCATTGCACGGATGACCCTAACCTTGCGGCGATCGCCTGGTATTGCCACAACGCTGGCAACACGACGCACCCGGTCGAGCGCTTGGCAGCGAACGGTTGGGGCTTGCACGACATGATGGGAAACGCGGACGAATGGGTGACTGATGTCTTCAACGGCCTCGGGTACGAGGCCGACGCCGCCGTTGACCCCGCCTACGACGTTGCTGACGGTGGCCCGGACCGTGTGACGCGCGGAGGTCCCTTTGTCATTCCGTCAGAAGGTTGTCGCGCAGCGCACAGAGCGACGGAGAGATGGTCGGTGAGGGGGCCTGGGCTCGGCTTTCGCCTCGCGCGCACGCTTCCCTGAGGTGCCGCTCACCCCTCGGCTTGCAG
>JAYTZB010001318.1:0-3996 GCA_043742085.1 Polyangiaceae bacterium | reverse complement strand
GAGCCCAGTTGCTTTGCCTATTTCAGATTGAATTCAGCTTCATCACCCGCCCAAATATGCCCGCCACAGCGCAGCGCCCGTACCGCAGCGCAGCGCAGCGCAGCGCAGCGCACGGCGTCGCTAGGGCGCGAAGTCGATCCCCGGCTGCGCGGCCATCCAGCCCTTCTTGCCGACCGCCTGCGCGATCACGGTGTCGTGCCAGTACTTGCCTTTCCGTTCCTCGAAGCCGAGCGCGATGATCTGCGGGACGATCTCCTCGAAGCGCCGGAGGTCTCGCAGCGTGGCGCCGAGGTGCCACCGCGGCACGTCGCTGGCGCTGCGCGAGCAGCTCACGTGCTCGACGAAGCTCGTGGACGCCACGAGCCCTTCGATGATCGCGAGCGGCGATTCGAGCAACGCCTGGAGACCCGCGTCCGGAGGATCGATCTTGCCCGACGTGACGTGCAGCGCCGTGCTGCCACCGAAGAGGCGATAGGCGGCGATCGCGAGCGTGCCTCCGCGCTCCTGCCACTCCGTGCCGCCGGCGACGTCGTCGAGCTCGGTCGGCTTCTCCTCGAACGAGCCCTTCGCGCAGACCTCGCGCACGAGCGCCCGGATCTCGTCGAGTCGGTCGGCCTTGATCTCGGCCATGAGCAAGCGCGACGCGCGTGCCGTGCTTCCGTCGTGCATCAGCGTCTCGCTCAGCAGCACGCATTCCCGGAACGGCGCGAAGAGCGCAACGAGCCGCTCGTCTCCGCGAAGGAGCGCTGCCGAGAGGGTGATGCTCGGTCCGTCGGCGGCGTCGTGATCGGGAGCGTCGGCGAGTCGCACGGCGTCACCATACTCCGCTTGTCTTTTCGGTGTCCCCGTCTATGTCGGGAGGATGCCGGCCGGCGAGCTCGACAGGTGGGCAGCGGATGCCCTGCGCGTCATCCGCGAGCAGCTCGCGGGCGATCATGTCTGGGCGAAGAAGCTCGACGCCAGCCGTGGCGCGAGCACGGGCGCGGTCCATCTCGCGGTCCTCGTCGAGCCGTATCTGTCGTTCCTGCTCGAGGGAACGAAGACCATCGAGTCGCGCTTCGGCATGCGCCGCTCGATCCCCTACGGGCGTGTCGCGCGCGGCGACCTCATGCTGCTGAAGCAGTCGAGCGGCCCGGTGGTCGGCATCTCGGAGATCACCAAGGCCGCCTACTTCGATCTGCGGAGCGAGCCCGTACGCGCCATCCGCAAGCGCTTCGGAGCGGAGATCGCGGCCGACGCGGAGTTCTGGCGCCACTGCGAAGGCGCGAGCTACGCGACGCTGCTCGACGTGCGGGCGGTGCGCGCGCTTGATCCGATCCCGTGTCCGAAGAAGGACCGCCGCGGGTGGGTCATCTTCGACCGCGCGCTCCTGCGGAGCGTGGCGACTCAGAACTTGGCGACGACGAGGCTCGAGTAGAAGAGGGGAGTCTTGGGAGGCTCGGGCTGGAGCCACGTCGGCGTGCGCACCGCGGCATGGACCCTGGCGGCACCCTTCGGCGCGCCCTTCTCGACGAGGCCGAGCACGTCGAGGACCACCATGACGGTGCCCACCGAAGCGCTGGTGCTCGTGGTCGCCGCCTTCTCGACAATGGCGACCGCCGTGGCGGCGTTGCTGGCGGCGGGAGGCGGACCGGGCGCCGGCGGATCTGCCTTCGCCGTCGCGGTCTGCGCCATGATGGCGAGCGTTGCGGCGGCGGCGAGAGCGTGGCGCAGGCGAGTCATGCTGCACCCTGCAGCACGCACCGTGCCGTCACATCACACTTCGGAAAACGCGGCGTATGACGGAGGTCCGCGGGTGAAACGGTGCGTCGTGATCCATGCGCGCGATCCGGGTGATCGTGCGCGTGCGTGGCGTCATGGCGCGATCGAGACGTGCCCAATCAAGGCGACGTCGAGCCACTCAGGTCGTCGTACTGTGCGCGGACCTGCGCAGCCGTGATGCTGTGCCCACCCGGGTGCTCGTGCAGCGTGAAGACGTGTCCGGCGGCCTGGAAATCGGCGCGGTCCTGCAACGTGAGGCTGATGGCGTTCATATCCATGTCGCCGTGGACGTCGCTCACCGGGATCTTCCAGGTCGAGGCCGAAGGCGGATACCCTTTCTGCCGCGCGAACGAGGTGTTGGCACCGCCCATCGCGAGGCCGGAGAAGGCATCCGCGGCGCCGATGCCGAGGAGGTATCCGTAGAACGCGCCCTCCGAGAAGCCCCACAGAATGTGCTTCTTCGGGAACACGTTGTAGCAGTCGTCGACCAGGCCCATGATCATCTGGACCTCGTTGAGGTCGGCGGTCGCCCAGTTGCCGACGGTGGCGTCGCCATTGGTCGAGGCGCGTGAGCCCTTCGGAGCAACGAGGACCAGCGTCTCGCCGGCGGTGTCGGCGATCGGCTTCCACAGCGCGCTCAGCTCCGGCACGCCGTTCGAATCCTGGCCGTGCATGATCACGACGACGGTGTGCCCGACCTGCGGATCGTAGCTCGCCGGCGCATACACGTTGAAGGAGAGCCCGCCTGCTTGCTGGAGCTGCGTCAGGCCGGTCTTGTGCGCGGTGTACTTGCAGCTCGGTTTGTCCGGGCCCGTCGATGGTCCCGTCGCGCCGTCGGCGGTCGTGCCGGCCTTCGCGTCGGTCGCCGTTCCCGGACCGCCGTCCTCGAGAGGAAGATCGCTGCCATCGGCGCTCCCGCCGGAGCTTCCGCCGGACGACGCCCCGCCGCCGGGGCCGAGCGACGAGGAGTCGCTCGAGCACGCCGGCATCACGAGCGCGATCGTCCCGACGAGAGAAGCGACCACGGTGAAGGCGACGTAGCGCATGGACCCGAGAATAGCCCCTGCCCGACGTGCGGGGCTATGGCGCCGACGGGGCCTCGCTCACGCTCAGAACTGGATGCCGATCTGTCCGTGGATGGTGAACGACGTGTACGTCTTCGTGTCGCCTCCACCCTGGTCGATGCCGGGAATCGCGAGGAGGTTCAGGTCGGCGCCGACGTAGACGAGGCCCAGCGTGACGAGCGCCACGAAGCCCGGCTCGAGGTAGAGATGGCTCTGCGAGACGTTGGCGAACGAGAACGACGCGTTGCCGATCCCCAGCTGCGGGCGGAGCGTGAGGTGCGGGATGGCCGTGATGCTGTAGCCCGCTTCGACGCCCAGCAACGTGCTCGAAAACGAGGAATTGATGGTGCCTGCGGGCGTCGGGATGTCGCTGCTCGCACCGAAATAGTGAATGGCGCTCAAGCCTCCATAGATGTGGAAGATCGACACACCTGCGCGCCCGCCGATCCCGAGCCCGAACGGATTCGGCCCCTTCGAGTCGGGATTCGTCCCGACCCCGACGCGGGCTCCGATCTCGACATCGACGGGACCGAGGGCGTGTGCGTCGCGCTCCGACGCGCCGATCAGCGCGATGGCAAGCAGGGCAGGGGCGGCAAGACGCAGCGTGAGGTTCACGAGGAGCTCCTTAGTGGGGGGGCTGTGGGGGGGGCTGAGGGACGGGCGGAGGAGCGCCGGGTGGCGCATGTTTGCCCTTCCTCGCGCCCAGCCGCTCCACGAGCACGAACAGTGCCGGGATGAAGAAGATGCCGAGCAACGTCGCAGCGAGCATCCCGGACACCACCACCGTTCCCATCACGCGTCGCGCGGCCGCGCCGGCGCCGGTCGCGACCCACAGCGGAACGCAGCCGAAGACGAACGCGAACGACGTCATGAGGATGGGCCGGAGCCGGAGGCGCGCCCCCTCGAGCGCCGCGTCGACGATCGGTCGTCCCTTGTCGAGCTCCGCCTTCGCGAACTCCACGATGAGGATGGCGTTCTTCGCGGTGAGACCGACCAGCATGACGAGGCCGATCTGCGCATACACGTTGTTGTCGAAGTGCCGCGACATGAGCCCGAGGAACGCGCCGAGCACGGCGACGGGCACGCTGAGGAGCACGCTGAACGGCAGCGACCAGCTCTCGTAGAGCGCCGCGAGGATCAAGAACACGAACACCAGCGAGAGCCCGAGGAC
>JAYTZB010001317.1:0-7787 GCA_043742085.1 Polyangiaceae bacterium | reverse complement strand
GGGACCCACGCGCCGATGCTGGACCAGGGCGCGATGTTGTAGAGCCACACGAAGCTGAGATGGGTCGCGAACACGCGCCCGCCCTTGTTCGCGTAGTTCATGACCACCTGCTGCTGGGCCACCGTCTTGGTGTGCGTCGCGCCGATGCACGCGAAGATCACCTGGTCGTACGCATCGATCGCGGCCTGCGTCGCGTAGAGCTGGCTCGCGGCGGGCGTGGTGAGGCTGGTTCGGGCGCCGTTGTCTTCGTAGAAGCGGATCCGGCCGTTGCCCGAGGGGTCGGTGAACTCCGCGTCGTCGATGCCGATCTTGCGGAGCACGCACTCGAGCGCGTCGAGCTTGCCGGTCGAGATTGCGGTGAGCGGGATGTCGCCCTCCGCCTTGTTGTGCGGGAGCGCCGTCTTGGCGGCGGGCACGAGCGTGTTGCCGCAGGCGGTGGTCTGGATGGTGAACTGCTTTCGCCAGCGACCGAGCTGAACGACGACCGGGATGTCGTTCACCTTGGCCGGATCGCTCACGGGAACGTTGGGAAGGAGGAACGTCCCGTCCGGACCGGTCGTCGTCGAGACGAGCGGCGAGCCGGAGGCCGCGGCTCCGCACTGGTCGCACGAGACGCCCGGCGTGAACGGCAGGACCGGCGCGTTCGGCACGTAGACGAGCGCGCCGTAGATCGGCAGGTTCCCCGCCGGCGTGGTGATCGCTCCCGAGATGGTGGTGGCGCCGCCGCCTGCGCACTTGACCTGCTGCGTGCAGAGTCCGGTGCAGACGGGGACCACGTCGTTTCCGCAGACGCTGGCGGTTCCGCCGCCGCCGCAGATCTCGCCCGCCTTCATGCAGGTTCCGCACTGCACGATGCCGCCGCAACCGTCGGCGATCGGACCGCAGTTCGCGCCGACGCTGGCGCATGTCTTCGGCGCGCACGCCGTACCTCCACAGACGCTCGGCGTTCCGCCGCCACCGCAGGACTTGGGAATCGCGCACGACCCGCACGAAGGAATGAGGCCGCCGCAGCCGTCCGCGACGGGTCCGCAGTTCGCGCCGACGCTCGCGCACGTGGCCGGCGTGCAGGCCGGGCCGCCATCGACCGTGCCCGGGACACCGGTCCCGCATCGGCTCGGTCCGCCGCCTCCGCAGATCTCGCCGGCGGCCGTGTTGCACGTCCCGCAGGAGGCGATGATGCCGCCGCAGCCGTCGCCGGCGGGACCGCAGTTGTCGCCCAGCTCGCTGCACGTCTTGGGCGCGCACTTCGGCTTGCCGCACTGGCTCGGAACGCCGCCGCCGCCGCAGACCTCGTCACCGCCGCAGGTCCCGCACTCGACGATGCCGCCGCATCCGTCGCCGATCGGTCCGCAGTTGGCCTTCGCGAGCGTGCACGTCTGAGGCACGCAGTCCTTGGGAGCTGCGCCGTCCGGCTGGAACATCCCGGGTGTCGCTCCGGCCTCGGCGACGTCGTTTCCGGCGGTGTCGAAGACGCTCTCCGCGGTCGAGCCGCACGCGACGGCGAGCGCCGCCACGGCTGACATCACGATGACGGAACGAAAGGAGAGTCGAATGCCGGGAGAGCTCATTTGGAGAGCGCTCTTCTTGCACACATGTCGTGCAGTCTCCACCCGTGCGTTGGGTTTTCGTGCGCGAAAAAGCTGACGCGCGGCTGGATCTTACAGAGACCAGTCTGCGCTTCGTTCGCTGCGCACCGTGCGCGCAGGAGACCTCCCGGCACACGGGATGGTCGGCGCTGTAGCCTGCGACCGATGAGAGCTCATGCATCGATTCGCGATCGCGCGGCCGCGTTGGCGATGGCGTTGGTGATGGTCGCCGCAGTGAGCGCGAGCGCGAGCGCGTGCAAGGGGAGGGGCGACACCGCGCCTGATGGCGAAGCCCCGGATGCCCAAGCTCCCCGAGTCGAGCTCGCGCCGGGCGCGCTCATGACCTATTCGAGCGGCGGCGGTAGCACCGGCAAGACGATCAGGCTGACCGTGTTCGCGGACGGTCGCGTCGAAGGAGAGAGATCGCAAAAGCCCATGCCGCCCGCGCGCGTCCCCGTCGCTCGGGTAGAAAAGCTCGCTGCGGATCTCGTGGCGACCGGCGTCTTCGCCGAGAAGGATGGCTCGTGGCGACCGAGCAGGACGGTGCCGGACGGCGGCGGTAGCAAGCTCGTCGTGCGCGACAAGGCCGGCACGGTGCACGTCTACGATGCGGAAACGGGCGGAACAGCGCCCGACGCGGTCGTCCGCGCGATGGCTCTCGGCAGCGTGTTCGCGGCGGAAGTGGAGCGCGAGCACCCCATCCCTCCGTGCGCATGTCAGCCGGGCGACCCGCTCTGCTCGTGTTTCTGAATGGCTTCAGGGCGAGGGCCGAGGAGGTCCCACGGGTTCCCGGCGATGTCGAGAAAGACCGCGATCTGCCCGTAGGGCTCCAAGCGCGGTTCGGATACGAACGCGACGCCAGCGGCGACCATGCGCGTGCGCGCATCGTCGAAATCCGCAACGCGCAGGAAGAAGCCCACGCGGCCCGCCATCTGCTGTCCCACGGTGGCTGCCTGACGCTGGCCGTCGGCGCGAGCCAGCAGGATGCCCGTGACCGCGCCCGGCGGGCGGACCACGACCCAGCGCTTCGACCGGCCGTCGTTCGTCGTCGACGGAGAGTCCTCGACGAGCTCGAACCCGAGCGCATCGACGAAGAAGCGTATCGCCGCGTCGTAGTCGGCAACGATGATGGTCACGAGCTCGATGTGCATCGTCGGATGATCACCGCGGGTTGCGGGCTGGAGCTGGATCGGGCGGGATGTCGACACCGGGTCGAGGTCAGTACCCGCTCACGAGCTTCGACGCGTGGATCTTGACCTTCTTCGTCGCCGACTCTTGGTAGACGATCGCGCGGCTCGCTCCGACGGCGATGCGCTCGATGCGATCGTCGTAGAAGCCGGCGTTCGGGTCCGTGGTGAAGAAGTAGAGCGCGCCTGCCGCATCGAGGCGCGCGCCGTTCCACTGCGGATCGGGACCGGTGCCCATCGTGTACGCGCCGACGAGCGTGGCCTTGCCGTCGAGCGCGATACGCCAGAGCGCGCCGGAGGTTCCGCCGAAGTCGAAGAGCGCGAGGAGGAAGTCGGTGCCGACGAAGCGCGCGTAGGTCTTCTCCATGCCGGTGAAGCCGGTCAAGCCGGTGACGGCCATCTCGGTAGCGTTCCCGAGTCGCACCGCGAGCGCGCTCGTCTTGCGAACGAGCTGCGAGCGTCCACTACCGACGGCGAGCAGACCGTCGAGCGTGAACGAAAGGCTCGTCGCGGGCGTCCCTTCGAGCCACGCCAGCGTCCCTCCGCAGGAGTAGTAGGCCTTCCCGTCGTCCGGGAAGAAGCCGATGAGCCACGCCGGCCACTGCGTGCTGCATCCGCCCGCGGCGATCGCGACGTCGTTCGCGAGCGGGTTGTCCGGGTACGCCGGCACCGGAAATGGATGCGGTACGAACACGTCGTCGTGGAACTCGAGGATCTGGTTCTGGCTCCTCTCGGAGAACACGAGGCGCCCGTCGGTCGGACGGATGTGCGGGAAATCGCTGTCCATCGTGAAGCCGCCGTGGACGTCGTTCGGCAGCGACGGATGGATGATGGCGTCGAGATAGGCGGCCCCCTCCTCGAGTGTGCCCATCAAGTAGACGCAGTCCGGGTTGAAGATGCCCGGCGCAGGCCACGGGCTGGGACACGCGTTCGGGACCGCTGGGCTCGTCCCGCCCGACGATCCGCCGCCCGACGACCCACCGCCCGACGACCCACCGCTCGAGGTCGAACCGCTCGCGCCACTCGAACCGCTCGCGCCACTCGAACCGCTCGTGCCCGTCGAGCCCGCGCCGGAAGGCCGCGATGGATCGCCCCCGGACGAAGACGCGTCCGTCGCCGGGTCTCCGTTCGCGGACTGCGTATCGCTCGGCCCTGTCGTCGTCGTCGTGCTCGTCGCCGTGCACGCGTTGGCCATCGACGCCGCCATCACGAGCCCCGCGCACGCGAACGATGAGAAGCTCTTCGCCATGGCGTAACTTCGTGGCACGCGTCCCGCCCGCGCGCAACCGGGACTGACCTCCGGCCGGAAGGCCCTCTTGGTGACGCCGTCAGTGAATCGAGATGACGACCTTGCCGCGCGTGCGCTTCGTCTCGAGATCTAGAGCGCGCGCGTGAGCGACTGCTCGAAGTCGGAGCGCGCGGTGTGCGCGACCATCACGAGTCCAGCGATGGTGGTCGCGAGGTTGGCGGCGGAGAGACCCATCGCGACCAGCCGCGAGGAGACGAGGAATTCGGCCGTGCGAACGCCGCTCTTGTTCGCGAGCAGCCAGCCGGTGAGCAGGCGGCGCGCAGAGGAATCGTACGCGGTCATCTCGTCCCAATCGTGGAACGTCGCGAGCACGGCGCCGCGCCGGAAGTAGGGATCGATGGTGGTGATCCACGCTCGGGCCATGGCTGCGGAGAAGTGGCCCTCGGCGCGCGTCACGAGAACGTCGTTCTTCGGCAGGAAGATCTCGAGCGAGCCGTTCCCGTCCCGCTCGTCCACGACGCGGTTACGCTTCACGAGCGCCCAGACTGCCGACCGTGCTCCGACTGCCCTCATTGCCTGCAGGAGGGAGTATATCTCTCATGACAAGCGCCGCCCGATCGATGGGCGACGGCACCGGCACCGTCGCGCTTACCTGGAGCGTACCGAGCCGTCGAGGCGAAGCTCGACCGCCGGCGCCACGTGCACGTGCGACCGCGGCACGCGCGTCCAGAAGTCAGCCGGCAGTGACCGTCAGTGAATCGAGATGACGATCTTGCCGCGCGCGCGCTTCGTCTCGAGATGGCGCATGCCCTCGATGGCCTCTTCGAAGGGAACCACGCGATCGATGACGGGCCGGAGGCGTCCTGCCTCGACATGGCCGGCGAGGGTCGCGAGATCGGCGCGGCGCGGGCGCACGATGACGAGGCGAGCGCGCCGCCGGCCCACCAGCGTGCGGAGCGTGTCGGCGACGATGCGCGCCGAAGGGACGGTCGTCACGTAGACGCCGTCCTCGGAGAGCGCGTGCTTCACGCGATCGAGCGAGAAGTTCCCGAACGCGTCGAGGATGACGCGATAGGAGCGCGTCGCTGCGAACGGGTCGTCGGCCGCGTAGTCGAGCGCCTCGCGCGCACCGAGCGACCGACACAGAGTGAGGTTGGCGGCGCTCGACGTGCTGGTGACCACCGCGCCCAGCGCGACGCCGATCTGGATCGCCGCGGTGCCCACGCCGCCGGAGGCGCCGTGGATGCAGAGCGTATCGCCCGCGCGAAGACCCGCCACGTCGCGGAGTGCTTGCAGCGCGGTGAGTGACACGAGAGGCAGCGCTGCTGCCTGCTCGAACGAGAGGCTCGCTGGCATCGGACCGAGCTCCTGCGGCGCGACGGCCACGTACTCCGCGACGGTGCCCCGGCGGTACGTCCACTCCTGGAGCATCCCGAAGACGCGCGTCCCCGCCTCCAGCTGCGAAGCCTCGGGCACGCCGGCGCCGACCGCCACCACCTCGCCGGCGAAGTCCGCGCCCACTCTCTTCGGAAACGATCGCCCCGACACCGCGCGGAAGCGGCCCTTCCGCACGAACGAGTCCTTCGGGTTCAGGGCGGCAGCACGAACGCGCACTAGGATCTCGTTCCGCCTCGCCTCGGGCACCGGCATGTCGCGGAAGGCGAGCACGTCGAGGCGCCCGTAGCGGTCGTAGACGAGGGCTCGCACGCTCGCAGCGTACGATGGCGTCCGACCGAAGAATGCGCTGCAACGAGACTCGGGGGGGGGATAAGCCCCGTCGCAGCGCGATGGGGGTAGATGCGGGTTTCGTGCCTGCTGCAACTGCGCAGACTCTCGTCGTGAGCGCCGCTCCGGCGTTTCACCCGCGAAGGACGGGACCGCAGTTGTGAAACGAAGCGCGTCCGTACGGCTCGCGGCGACGCGGCGCTGCGCTTCACCGTCGAGTCGGTCCTGGCGTCATCCTTCGACGGGGCCCCCGAGGCCGAAGGCGCGGCGCATGGCACGGCTCGCCTCGGTGCGCTCGCCGCGCTCGTCTCGCATGATCACCTCGACGTGCTCGAGCGCACCGCGTGGCGCACGCGCGCACGTCCACACGGAGAACAGGGGCGATCGGCCGGCCTTCGGCACCACGTCGAGACGTCGCACGGGCTCGAGGCCCGCCGCTGCCGCGCCGCGAAAGACGCGTTCCGGCGCGCGCCCATCGGCGCACAGCACGACGACGCCTTCGGGGGTGAGCACGCGCGCGGCCGCTGCGAGGTAGTCCTCCACTCCACCACGGAGCTCGATGCGAGCCGCCGCGCGCTGCGGGTCGGGCGATGCCGACGCCGTCCCCAGCGGCAAGTACGGAGGCGTACCCGTGACGAGCGCGCACGGGTCGTGAGGCCACGCCCGGGTCAGCTCGCGGAGATCGCCGTGCAGCAGTGTCACGCGCTCACCGAGACTGTTCTCGTGCACGTTGCGCCGCGCGAGCTCCATGCTGACGTCCTGCGCCTCGATACCGAAGCCTCGCGCCGCAGGCAGCCGCCAGGCCATCATGAGGAGCACCGAGCCGACCCCGCAGCCGAGATCGAGGAAGGTCGCCGCTCCGTCCGAGGCCCGCGCGGCCTCCCAGGCCGTCGCGAGATCATCGACGGAGAAGCGGTGGCCGCGCCGCCGCTGGATCAGGCGAAACGACGCGGTGATCGCGTCGCTGGTGAGCTCGTCGGCGAGCATCGACATCGCGTCCACGATACGCCCGAGAACGGGAGCGGCGTGTAGAATGGTCGAATGGCGCGCCCCACCAACCTCACTTTCGCCATCGCCCTGAGCGCTGGCCTCGGACTGATCGCGTGCACCTCGCTCCTCGGCGACTTCAAGGTGGACCCCAACGCCGGAAGCTCCGGCGGCACGTCGGGTACCTCGGGTACGTCGGGTGACTCGGGCACGTCCGGTACTTCCGGTACGTCCGGCACGTCGGGTACCTCGGGCACGCCCGTCTGCAAGGGCGACACCGTCGATGCATGCGGGGCGTCGTGCATCAAGTGCGTCGCGCCCACGGGCGGCACCGTCGATTGCGTGAACGGTGCCTGCGCGCCGAAGTGCGCGGCAGCCGGCCAGCAGGCTTGCGGCGGCGCGTGCACGGACACGCTCGCGTCCCAGACGCATTGTGGAAAATGCGATCACGGCTGCGGCGGCGGGCTTTGCGACATGGGCGCGTGCCAGCCGTTCCCCGTCGCGCCGACCTTCGCGGGACCCGTCCACGCCATCGCCATGTCACCGAGCGGCGTCGTCATCTCCGCGGGTAGCGACGTCACGCTCTGCGCCGTCGCCAACGGCTGCACGGCGGCGACGCTCACGACCATCCGCGCGGGCGTGAGTCAGCTGAACGACGTCACCGTCGCCGGCACCGACGTCTACTTCGACGGAAACGAGGGCGACTACGAGATCGTCTACCGGTGCCCGGTGGCGGGTTGTCCGGGCGCAGGCCCGAAGGTCATCGAGAACGTCGTCAACGATACGATCGGTCGCGTCGTCGCGGGGCCGACCGATGTCTACTGGACGCGCTACCAGAGCTACTACGGACCGTACACCCGCCGCTGCGTGCTTCCGGGCTGTAGCCCCGTCGTCGATGTCCGCCCGCAGCCCACGACGGGTCCCTACTACAGCCTGCCAGCGCGCGAGCAGTCGGTGCCGTCGAAGGTCATCAGCGTGGGAGCGGTCTCGACGCTGTGGGCGACGGGCGGGCTCTACAACAGCAACAAGGAGCAGCTTCGTGCGTGCCCGCTC